>JACDGH010000237.1 GCA_013815395.1 Parachlamydiaceae bacterium | reverse complement strand
CCTTTAACTGAAGGCAGGTATGCGTTGTTTCCTTTTGGATCCTATCCTTTAAATTTCCCCTCAAGCCTAATTTCAGGACTACTTTCTGTAAACGACACATCACTTGGATCGATTGTCTATCCTGATGATAATATCAGCATGCTCCACAGGCAACATGCGGTGGTCCCCACAGAAATCTCTTCGGATGAGGGCTTAAATCTATTAGAAGAAATTCGAAAGGCATTACTAAAAACTCAAATTTTTCAACTTAGAGGGGAGAATTGTGCTTTTTGGGCCCAAAATACTTCAGAAAAAATTAACATATTTAAATTAAAAAACCCTTTTAAAATTAATCTTACCCAATCTAATACTTTTTCGTTTATAGGAAAAATCCCTGCACGTTACCAGCCAAAACTTCTCAATGCTCTTGATTTCTTCTTGGGTGAGCGCAGAGGGCTAACTATTGAAGAAAATGGACAAAAAGTCTTTAAATCGATTAGCTTAATTCCTCAAGAAGAAAAAATGTACATTTATCAGCCTGGATGGCTACATGAACAAATCCTGGCAGGAACTTTATCTGGTCGAATTTATACAGGGGCCCCTTAATCTTTAAGGAGAAAATTCAATTGGAAACTTCTACCATAGTATGGTTTCGACAAGATTTACGCATTGAAGACAATCCTGCCTTGTGCGCTGCTTTAAATGATGGACCCGTGATACCGCTATTTGTATGGTCGCCAGAAGAAGAAGGGGATTGGCTCCCTGGTGCAGCTTCTAAATGGTGGCTGCACCATTCCTTGATTAGCCTTAAAGCTGATTTGAAAACTCTTGGTTTACCATTGATTGTGCGACATGGCAATGCATTAGATGTGATTAAAGATGTCATCAAATCTACAGGAGCAAAGCGAGTCTATTGGAATCGACGCTACGAACCGTATGGAATTGCACGCGATACATCTGTAAAAAAATTGCTACTTGAATTAGGTGTAGAAGCAAATAGTTACAATGCAAATTTGCTATTCGAGCCTTGGACCATTTCTAATAAACAAGGCAAACCATTTCAAGTATTTACACCATTTTGGAAAACATGCTTAGCTCAATCCAGTATAAAGTTTCCCTTACCAAAGCCTAAACCTACGAATGCAGTTATTGCAAAATTTAATCAAGAAATAGCTGAAGGAAAAAAATTAAAGTCTGAGTCGATCGATTCCTTGGATTTACTTCCTAAAATTCATTGGGAAGAAGGTTTAAAACAAACTTGGCAGCCAGGAAATGAAGGGGCTAAAAAATCACTAAAAGCCTTTATAGAAGAACCCGTTCTGCATTATGCAGAAGAAAGGGACCGCCCTGATTTCAATGGCGTTTCTATGCTTTCACCTTATCTGCACTTCGGTGAATTAAGCCCAAGAATGATCTGGCATGCAATCATAGATAAGTTTTCAAGCAATGAACCGAGAATAGAATGCTATTTAAGGCAATTGGGATGGCGCGAGTTTGCACATCATCTACTCTTCCATTTCCCGCACACTCCTAGCAAACCTTTGCGATCCAATTTTAGTGCTTTCGATTGGAAAATAGATCCCAAAGGCTTAAAGGCTTGGCAAAAGGGAATGACAGGCTACCCCCTCGTCGACGCGGGTATGCGTCAATTATGGCATACGGGGTGGATGCATAATCGTGTTAGGATGATTGTAGGCTCTTTTTTGGTAAAAGATCTGCGAATTACCTGGCTTGAAGGGGCTAAATGGTTTTGGGACACTTTAGTGGATGCCGATTTGGCAAACAACACTCTAGGGTGGCAATGGATTGGGGGCTGCGGCGCTGATGCAGCTCCCTATTTCAGAATCTTTAATCCAATTACCCAAGGAGAAAAATTTGATCCAGAAGGAGCCTATGTGAGGCAGTGGATTCCTGAATTGACAAAATTACCTAATAAATGGATTCATCGCCCCTGGGAAGCACCACCCTTGTTACTGCTTGAAGCTGGTATCACTTTAGGTAATACTTATCCTTATCCCCTCGTAGATCACTCTGTTGCACGGAATGAAGCTCTTGCAGCTTTTGCAGCTTTGCGAAATAATGAATAGATAAGAATGAAATAAAAAATGTTCCCTTTTTTTGTCTTGTGAGAAGCAGCTCGCCCTGCTTGCCACAATTCAACGATCCCAGAAATTAGAAAACGCTTAGAGAGTACTATTTAGATAGATTAACCAACCTACTCTCGCACTGCTTCTAAAAGTCAACGAACTTAGAAATTATTTTAGGAATTATTTTTTGACTCGATTTAAAATATATGCTATAATCATTTATGTGAGAGATGAGTAAATAAAGATCTCACGGGATAGATTAGAAAAACAAATTGTTCAATGGAGGCTATATGAGTTCAATCAGTAATTCAAGTAGTACAGACCCACTTGATAATGATAGTATGGATCCTAATGATCCAACTAGTATCATGTACGATCCAACCATCGCAGAGAAAAACGGCAGTGTGGCTGTAGGTGCCAATGGACAGGTTATTGTAATTCCTTCACAATCTGAAGTGGATAAGGATGACCCATCGGATCCTTCCGCTCCAATAGCGCCTGTTGATAGTGCTCAAAAAACTGATCAAGATTATAGTAAAAAATTAAGAAAGTTTGGAAAATTTGGAAAAACACACATTTAAAATGTTAAAAATACTACTATCAGGCTCTTCAGGATTAATAGGCACCGAACTTCAAAAATTTTTGAAGGATAAGGGACATGAAATTACACGATTAGTGCGATTTAAAAACGTTCAAAATTCTAATCAAAACTCTAATAAAGATGTCATCCTATGGGATCCGGAAAATTCTTCTTATAATAGCACTGACTTTGAAGGGTTTGATGTAGTCATCAACCTCGCCGGCGAAAATATCGCAGATGGAAGGTGGAACGAGATCCGTAAACAAACCATCTTAGATAGTCGCGTTAAAGGCACACGATTGCTCGCTCAGATTTTCAGCAAGCTTAATCGCCCCCCTAAGGTCTTTGTTTCGGCTTCGGCCGTGGGTTTTTATGGTGATCGTGGAGATACAATATGTTCTGAAGCCACATCTCAAGGAAAGGGGTTTTTAGCTGAAGTTTGTCGGGAATGGGAAGAAGTCTCTAAAGTATTCAATTCTGAAATACGTACAGTTAATTTGCGCTTCGGTGTTATATTATCCCCTAAAGGCGGAGCACTTTCGAAAATGCTTACTCCTTTTAAATTTGGACTAGGAGGTGTATTAGGCTCCGGTAATCAATACATAAGTTGGATTGCCTTAGATGATGTTGTTTCAATTATCAATGATGTAATAGAAAATCCGGCTCTATTTGGACCAATCAACTGTGTGTCTCCCAATCCTGTCACAAATAGAGAATTTACGCAGATATTAGGAGAAGTGCTTCATCGTCCAACTTTTCTTCCTCTACCAGCATTCGTATTAAACCTTATATTAGGCTCAGAAATGTCTGATGAATTGCTATTAAACAGTACAAGAGTGATGCCTGAAAGCTTGATTAAGTCTGGGTATCATTTTATTCTTCCAGAATTAAAACCAGCTCTGCGGGAATTGTTAAGGAACTAATAATTAAAGAATAAGGAATTTTCATGGAAAAATTTACTTTAGAAATTGGCGATAAAGCTCCCGATTTTTCATTACAAGCTACGGATGGAAAGGAATATTCTTTAAAAAATTTTGATGCAAGTGAAGTGCTTGTCGTATTTTTTACATGTAATCATTGTCCCTTTGTGACTGGATCAGATGAAATCACCCGTAAAACTGCCGAACGCTTTAAGTCAAAGAATGTCGCTTTTATTGCCATTAATTCAAATAGCTCTAGTGCCTATCCTGAAGACTCTTTTGATCACATGGTACAACGTATGAAAACTAATAATTTTCCATGGACCTATCTTTATGATCAATCGCAAAAGGTGGCTCGGCAATACGGTGCTCTGCGTACGCCACACTTCTATGTGTTTGATAAAAAGCGCCATTTAATTTACACTGGCAGGGGAGTGGATAGTCCGCGGGATACTTCCAAAATGAAAATAAATGATCTTGAAAGAGCATTAGAAGAACACCTCGAAGGAAAACCAATCTCATTCCCTCTGACTAACCCTATTGGGTGCAATGTTAAATGGGAGGGAAAGGATAAGCATTGGATGCCTGAAGAAGCTTGCGATTTAATATAATTAAATATTTCCTACCTTAATTTAATAGATCTTTCATACTTTTATGTTGTTTTAAGTTTGAAATAATCATGATATTCATATAGAATATAATTATTCATAAAAAAATCAAGGTAAAATTCATTTTAACAAATATCAAAAAATTATAAAGTCTAATAATAATATGATTAATTATTGGACTTTGTTATAATGAATTATAGCAGCCTTAGCCATAAAAGGAGGGGAATATGGTAATGTACGAAGGACCTATTAGC
>JACDGH010000236.1 GCA_013815395.1 Parachlamydiaceae bacterium | reverse complement strand
CCTTCAGGCCAAGCTGCTAATGATGAGACCTTAAGCTTTAGTGGTAAAGGCGTTACTAGCACTAGCAGATCGCCTTTTTGAAAGCCCCCAAGGTTCCGAATTTTGGATTCCTTCTTTAGAATTTCTTCTGAGAATATACGGATTTTAAAGCGCTGGTCGTTAATAAGCTCTGCGACTTCATTTTCATTTTTTATTTTTATGATTGAAGGCCTTCCCCTGTTGTAAAGATTATCGGCAGCGCCGTTTGTGAGTGGTTCAATAAAAAAATCGCTTGGTGTAGGTGAGGGAAATAGTTTATCCGGGTTCAACACCTCGAGGTTTTGTCGAGTTCTAAGATATGTTTTTAATCTTCTTATTTGAAATTCGACGGAGTAAGCGATTCTCGCTAGGGTTCGTTTAAGCAAATTGCATGAATAAGAAAATTTTTCTTTTAGCGTGGGCTTTAAAGGAACAAAATTGTCGGGCAAATAGTTTTTTATAGTAGCCTGTCCAAGAGCACTCATTCGGGAAAATATGGATTGTATCTTGCGCAGCTTAATATTTTCAAAATCGGCTTTCCCTACTGAGTTGATTTTGGCATTATTGAGATCTTTAAGAATGTAAAAGATTTTATTTCCTGGGTTTTCGCGAAACTTAATCGCAACTTGTGGGTCGATAAAGGCCACGTCATGTTCGGCAATATCGGCTTCTTTTAACTGTTGACGTAGCTGTGGATCTGTTAAATCAAGAATGAGGGTTCCCTTGGGAAGCGTAACTTTTATGGGTGTCGAGTTATTTTGCAGCGTTCTGTCTTCTCCAAAAGATGCCAAATCATCAATTCTTTTGAATTCTATCGCATAGACTCCTTTTCCCATCCTTTTATGTTCTCTCTGTCCAGGAATCACTTCGGATCCTTGATAGAACTCTATATCTTCAGGGCTAAATTTTCCTTGCTTAATTTGTCGATCAGCAATGTCTGGCCTTGTAAAGCGCAATAGCGTCAATTCTTGCTTCGAGGGTTGGGCAAGTTTTTCTAAGACGCTCTTTTTCGCATGATCTTGAGGTAACAAACATGAGGCGTGAAAATATGTTGGAGAGAAAGTTATTTGGGGAATGTTTGCATAGAGCTTGGTTGCTAATTTTTTAATGGGTGCCAGGAAAGATTTGGCTTGCTCTGACTCAGTTATTTTTGAAATATCGAAGCGAGAGAGTCTTGAAATCGCTAGCCCTCTCGTTGCCTCATAGCCCCCAAGCATTGCTGAGCTCAGAATATCTATTGTAAATGGAATGGAAGCTAATCCAGCTGCTTGCGCCACGGAGTTGGTGGGCAGTGAATGAAAAAGATGTCTTTGGGTTGATATATTCAAACTTTCGGTCATAATTAATAAAACCTTCTAATAATATATATATTATTTAAATTATATATTAAATAATATTAGAATTCAATTTATTTATTAATTAAACTCGCCCTCAATCACCTAATTTATATTTAATCAGTTGCAAAAAATTAAATTTACCAAAAAAAGCTAATCTACACCTCAAGAAAAAAAGGAAATTCTCTTTAAAGGGTTAATGAAATGCTGTTATGGATTTCAGATTACTGGAGATATTAAGAAAAGCAATCAGCTCACGTTGATGGTGAAAAGCAATTCTGATTGCTGTCTCAACTGTCCGTAATTTGGCTAAACGAGCTAAGGAAATCTATAAAAGTTTGAAAAGTAGAAGAAAAAGGCAAATCCTGAATTTCTTATTTTCCAACTTGGAAATGAGAGATAAAAAGTTGATCATAACACTGCGAGAGCCATTTGATAAGCTTATTTCAGTGTCTGATCATCCTTTGTATCGGGAGACATGAGACGGTATTCGAACTTTTCAGTGGAGAGAGTTTACTATTCTCCTAGCAGAGTTCGTTCCTTTTGTGGCGTGAATTAAGACAATAATTCGCTTCCTACCAATTTACTACCAAAATCTAGTAAACTGGTAGGTTACGCGACTTCCTAAGGTTTGACAGCAAAACCAATTATCTCCCAAAATCTACCAAATTGGTAATTATCTCTCTTTTTTGTTTTGCTACTCCCATAGATAAAAATTGGTCTATGAAGTCCCAAAAGTTCCAAACCAGACATTGTTGTATTAACTGAAAAATTTAATGCTTCACATTTTCGGAGGGATCGCGCCTTGATTACGTCGATCTTCTTCCATTCCGTATACAACCAACGCATTGATACACGGAGGTAAAAGGAAGGAAGGCATAGCTGTGAACGGTACAACATAATGTACCATAAACGGCATTTGTTTAGTGACAAATGCAGCAAGAGCATAATCAGTAAGGCCCATGTTTGTTCCAACATTTACAATGGCTTGTTCGACAGCCATTGCACCTACAATTCCTCCGAAAAAATACCCATAACAGTAACCAGCTACAGTAAATGCTAAAGTTTTCATAAGCTCTCTTTTACCCCCGCAAACCAGCGATCCAGCTAAGCCCAAAGCAAGCACCCCTCCTGCAATTGCTGGACCTATTGGGGACGCAAGCCCTACGGTTAGGGCCATACCTGTAAACACTCCTAAACTTCCCCCTACAAAAAAACATATACCTTTTAAAATAGGCAATGCCACTTCCTTTACTCTAATGTTAAAATTTTTAGCCTCAGAAGGTTGATGGACTTGATTATTACTGATAAAGTTGCCAGAATGGCTGTTAATTAAGTTATTATGTGGTCTTTGAATTGGTTGCATAATTTAAGATCTCCATTTAGATTAATATATATATAACAATAAAATTTAAATTTTTATTCTATACATTATTAATATTTTAGTCAATATATAATTAACATATTTTAATGAAATATCTTGCTTATCGCCTTTATCGTAATATTGTTAAATTTTTCCTAGGTTTTTTTAGCATTTAATTACAATACCCAAATCCATACCAGAGACTATCCTCCCTAATATGATTATTACTTGTATCTCTGACTTTTGCCGCATACTTTGCCAATCTATGCTTACAATCGCACCTTTCCAGGGCCAACGATATTTTTTTGTTTTGCTTATTCGCAAACTATCATATCTTTATAGATATGGAAGCTCAACAGTATGCAACACAAGTCGTCAAACGTTTGGTCAATGCAGGCTATATCGCCTACTTTGCGGGGGGGTGGGTGCGTGATTTTTTAATTGGGCACCCTTCAGATGATATTGACATTGCCACAAACGCTCCTCCTGAGAAGATCCTCGATTTATTCCCGCATACAATTCTTGTTGGCTTAGCCTTTGGAGTCATCATTGTAGTGATTGATGGACATCAGTTTGAAGTGGCAACGTTTCGAAGAGATGTCGAATATGTGAATGGGCGCAAGCCTACTATGATTGAATTGGCAACGCCCGAAGAAGATGCATCACGTCGCGATTTCACTATTAACGGCATGTTTTATGACCCAGTCGAGGGTGTGGTGCATGATTTTGTACAAGGGGCAGAAGATATTCAATTAGGGGTCATTCGTACTATTGGGAATCCTTACGATCGCTTTTTTGAAGATCGCTTGCGCATGGTGCGAGGCGTGAGATTTGCCGCGCGCTTTGGCTTTGCTATGGATGAAGAAACTCATCAAGCTATTCGGGCCACTGCCGAAACGCTTTTCCCTGCTGTAGCTATGGAAAGAATTTGGCAGGAATTAGTTAAGATGTCAAAATATCCTCATTTTGATGCGGCTATTATTGAAATGCATCGCTTGGAATTACTTCCCGTAATTTTCCCTACGCTGAAAGGGGTGCATCTTAAGGAAATTAGAAAACGGGTTGCTCATTTTAAAGATTTGCCTGAGAAAACTGAAACGGTATTAATGTTGATGGAATTGTTTCCTAATATTGTGCATTTGGAAGTCCTAGATCTTTGTCGTTATTTGAAAATTAGTATTGCGGAACAAAAGCTGGCTGAATTTTTAGTGGAATTGCGACGTTTGATTGCATATGATAAGCAGAATGGAAGCTGGGATAAAGTAATATGGGCCCATGTATATGCACATAAACATTTTCAAATATGCTTAAGTGTAATATCGGCAGGGATTCCCCATGAAGAGCGTATGAATTTCTTTGATGTGCATGCTAAGCATCAAATAGAGTTAAAAGAACATATACAAAGAATTATGCAAAAGAGGCCTTTAGTTAATGCGGCTTTGTTGCAAACTCAGGGCATTGTGCCTGGTCCGGCAATGGGTGCACTTTTAAAGGAAGCTGAAAAAATTGCTATTTTGCAAGATTTTAATGATCCCATAAAAGTCCTAAATATTTTGAAATACTAGAATTTTTCCCTTTAAAAATTAAGGAGTGATAATATGGTGCGCCACGTTACAAGTCTTCAACATGAATTAGTTAAGCATTTGATCAAATTGCGACAGAATCATGATTACCGCGTAGATCATCAGAGTTTAATTATTGATGGGATCAAACCTATTACAG
>JACDGH010000235.1 GCA_013815395.1 Parachlamydiaceae bacterium | reverse complement strand
ATCCAAAGATGGCAAAGCCCTTTTAGCATGTGATATGCATTTGGAACTTGCCATACCGAATATATGGTATCGCGCCGCATTTCACTATCAGGAGAATAAGGAAGACGTCCATATCTTTGGCGTTACTATTCCGGGAGCCCCGTTAATGATTATCGGAAGCAATACGCACATTGCTTGGGGATTTACAAATGCTCATCTTAATACAAGTTCTATCATAGTTGTTGACCCCACTTCTACTCAAACAGTGGTAGAAATGATTTTGGTGAAAGACAAAGCTCCTTTTGCTTTTGAAATCAAGGAATCTGCTTGGGGGCCTATTCTGCCCCAAACTTTTTTTGGAAATCGTGTATCACTTTCTTGGATTGCCCATAGTCCAGAAGCCTTGAATTTGCAACTTTTGCAATTAGAGAAAGTTAAAGATGTTCAATCCGCTTTAAACGCATCTAAAGCGATCAAAGTCCCTGTCCTAAATTTTCTTGTGGCAGATAGAAATTCTAATATTGCATGGACATTGATCGGAGCCATACCGAATCAAAATCCTGATGATTATCCTGTAGTGTTGAATCCTATTGATCATGCCATCTGGAGTGCAAACAATCGTACACTTGGCGGTGAATGGTTGAGTGGAGCAGGAGGTGAAAGCTATTTGAATGGCATACGAGCTTATCAAATTCAGCAAGGCTTACTTAATTTTCGTGAAGCTGCTCCCAAGGATATGTTAGCATTACAGATGGAAATTAAAGCTCCATTTTTTGAACGCTGGCAGCGTCTTTTGATAGAAATTTTGCAATCAGGTGCAAACTCGCAAAAACAACAGGAATTATTATCTGTCATTCAGGCATGGAATGGGCGTAGTGCAAAAGAATCCGCGGCATATTACTGGATTCGACTGTTTAGAGAACGGATTTCAACAGCGATATTGGAAAGGGTATTAGCTCCTTGCTTAGATGAGTGTCATGACTTTCTTGCATACTTTCAAGATTTTGAAGAACCTGCTTGGTTAATCGCACAACATCAGCCCTCTTATCTTGCCGATCCTAAGCATAACAGTTGGAATGAGGAATTTCTTTCTCACATTGATAGAATGATGATGTCGATAGAACTTGCAGAAATTAAAAATCAAATCTGGGGCAATCAAAATAGACTTGCAATGAATCACCCCTTTAGTTCGGCATTTCCAGGATTGGGATATTTATTGGATATGCCATCAATTCCTATGTCGGGCGATTATTATGTTCCAAAAGTTGTTTACTGTAATGATGGCGCTTCACAACGTATGGTTGTATCGCCGGGCAATGAAAGCGAGGGAATATTTCACATGCCTGGAGGTCAAAGTTCCCATTTTTTATCCTCATTTTTTCGAGCGGGACATGAGGCATGGGTGAAGGGGGAAGCAACACCTTTTTTACCTGGTAAACCCGTTCACAAACTTACTTTTCAACCAGCACGTAAATGAAAGATTGCATCCTGGACTTAAATGAGATTCATTGTTGGGTCATTGACCTAGACGAGCATATTTTCGCAGTTTCCCGTTATCTGCTTTGGCTTAGCGACGCAGAAAAATGCCGAGCCGAGAGATTTGCATTCAAGCTGCTTAAAGAGCGCTATATCGTGTCTCATGGAGTTTTAAACATGTTGCTGGCTGGGTATTTAAGATCCAGTCAATTTGAAATTGCTTTTAGCAAGTATGGAAAGCCTTTTATAAAAAATTCAGATGTATATTTTAATTTATCGCATTCAAACCGTTATGCATGCATTGCTTTTGCTAATTTTGAGGTTGGTGTTGATATCGAACACATGAAACAAGATTCGGTCATTGAATCTATTTTCTCAGAAAATGAAAAGTATCATTTTGATACTATTGCGGACGCTATGAAATTACAAGCATTTTATCAAGCTTGGGTGCGTAAGGAATCTTATCTCAAAGCCATAGGTACCGGACTTGCTCAATCTATACAAGCGGTTGAGGTTGGATTTAAAACTCCTTCTGATTGGTTCTTTAGTCCTATTTCAATCTCCGAAGACTATACCGGATGCATAGCCACAAAGGCCAGATCATCTCCAAAAATAAAATGGTGTGGTATAGGTCCCGATTTCCTAATTTAATAAATGAAGCAAAGAATAATAAATTAAACAAAAAAATATAATGCATTAAGGTGTTTTAAAAAAATAAAAATTGCGTTTTAAGGTTAAGTGTGATATTATAGTGTTATGACAAACATTCAAAAGAATACTTCACTTTCATCTACTTGTATAAAACGCAAGCTTAAGCCTCCTTTTTATGGCAAGGGGTTCCTCCCTTTTATGCCGTTCTAATTTTTCACTTTCGCTTTTTTTTCTTTGATTGACTACTCAGTGAATACTGAGTGAGCAAGATAACTAAAACAGATTAAAAATTATAATTAAATATATTTATTTTCAGGTGTTTTTATGTTCCATACAATTTATCAAGTCTTAGAACAAATTGATACGGTCTTTTGGGGATATATTGGTTTTTCTTTGATAATGATTCTTGGCGCGTATTTCAGTATAACGACCCGTTTTTTTCAATTTCGAGCGATGCCTTTAATTATGCAAACTTTGTGTTCATCAATTCGCAGCAAGAGTAATGGCCAAGTAGGTGTGCACCCTATTAAAATTCTCTTTGCCTCGGTGGGCAGCATGGTAGGTATTGGCAATTTAGTAGGTATTATTACAGCTGTGCAATTAGGTGGTCCGGGTGCCTTATTATGGATCTGGGTGGCGGCTTTATGCGGTTCGTTAATCAAATATTCAGAAGTCTTTTTGGGATTAAAGCACCGTGTGAAAAATGACAAGGGAGGTTACGATGGGGGCCCAATGTATTTTTTACAGCAGGCATTTTCAGGTTGGGCTGTGCCTACGACTGTAAGTGTTTTAATGTGTGTCTATGGTGTGGAGATCTATCAATTCAGTGTGATTGCGGATAGCGTATCGACAAATTGGTTGTTGCCCCGCGAAGGTGTGGTTTTAGTTTTATTAGCCCTCGTCTTTTTTGCGGGATTAGGAGGAGTTTCAAGGGTTGCTAAAATTTCTACCGTAATCTTACCTGTTTTTATCGTTGGTTATATTTCTATGGGATTATGGGTTATAGGACATCATATCACCGAGTTGCCTTCCATTATTCGGCAAGTAATAGAATCAGCCTTCACGGGTCATGCTGCCATAGGTGGATTTGCGGGCAGTACAATGCTGTTAGCTATTCAACATGGTATTTCGAGAGCTGCTTATTCAGGAGATATTGGCATTGGCAATGATTCAGTTATTCATAGTGAATCACAAACTGTCGATCCAGCTGCTCAAGCGCGCTTAGCTGTGGTTGGTGTATTTATTGATAATGTTGTATGTACTGTGAGCGTGTTATTGGTGTTAGTCACAGGGGTTTGGAAAGCAGCCGGCCCGATTGCCGCCTCCAATATGGTGCAGACAGCATTGGGACAGCATTTCCCCATGATGGATGTTTTTATGCCACTATTTTTATTAATTTTAGGGTATTCAACAATTATTGCCTATTTCTGTGTGGGCATTAAATGTGCTAGCTTCTTATCGCCTAAGCATGGCAAGCGTCTCTATTTCGGATATGCCGCCTTTGCTTTGCCGGCATTTTCTTATTTAGACCAATCTCAAGCTTTATTACTGATGTCGATTGCGGGAAGTTTATTACTCATGATCAACTTGACGGGTATTTTCTGCTTACGCAAGCAAGTGTTTTTCAGCTTGCAATCTGCCAGCTCGCCCACCTCTGTTGAACCTGCTTCTAAGGAAGCGGAGATATCCAGCCCTGTAATTATTTAGAAATCGATTTGTTGCTAACCCCTATAAGTATGAAAGCAAATAAATTTTTTGATCAAAAATCTACTGGATTTTGATTACAATCGTTGGCATGATAATTTTTAAAATTAACAGGATGGTTTGTAAATGAAGAAATGGATCTTTTTTGGTTGCTTTTTGTTTCTAGGGTATTTGGGGGCAGAAATCGCATTAAATAATCTCATTGTTTATGATAAAGCTATTTGTTTGGACAGTCTCGAAAAGGCTACTACGGAAGAGTTGTGGGATGTTTTCCTTAAGGGCCAGGCGGAACTTAATTTTACTACAGAATTTCATTGGGTATCAAACGAAGAGTGGTGGCAAAAAGCAGAGAGTGTTCTTGATATTGGATGTGGAAATGGAGCCTATCTGAATAAGGTGGCAAAGCAATTTCCTGAAAAGAGATTTTTAGGGATAGAAAAACTTCCATTGTCGGTAAAACAAGCCAAGCAGAGATATGCTAGGAACGGAGTAACGTTTGAAGAAGGGGATGCAGAAGTATTGCATGAGTCATTGGCAAGTGCAGCAGACGTTATCTTATTTCGTTTAGTCTTACAGCACCTTAAAAAACCTTTGCTAGCCTTGCAAAATTGCTGGCACTATCTCTCCCCTAAGGGATATG
>JACDGH010000234.1:4151-4489 GCA_013815395.1 Parachlamydiaceae bacterium | reverse complement strand
ACTATCTTCTGATGTCACAGCATACCGAGTCAAAAAGTCTTTCATCAAAACTGGTTTTGCAAAGGAGCCAAAAGATATGGCATAACTGATGTCCATTAAGATTTTCCATTCTTTCATTGCGATCAAAAAAGTTGGAGCATCTTGTATTTTCCAGGAAAATTTCATATCCTTTTCGCTATTTTGAACAGGCTCGGATAAAGGTAAAATATTCAACTTATCAAGCAATTTTAGAATAAGTCCATTAACTTTCCAACGCTCGTATTCATTATTCCCTAATAAAAAACCTTTAAAACTCATTTCATTTGAGCTTTTGTCAAATCGAATCCATACTTGAGCAG
>JACDGH010000234.1:0-4141 GCA_013815395.1 Parachlamydiaceae bacterium | reverse complement strand
CTTATGAAATTTGTCCCCAAAAACGGTTTCAATATTTTTTAAAATGTCTTTTTGCAAATCAGGAATTAAGGCTTGCTGCACGGTACTCTCATCAAACAATTGATTACTATTGCTGCTCAGAATAACTAAAAGATTTTGATGAATTAGAGTGAACATATCTTCTAAATGCACAGGATAGTGTTGATCAAAAGTCGTGCCTGACCCGATCATTGCCGCTGCTACGCTGAAATTAGGTGAGGGTTGCATTTGGACAGAATCATAGTTTCGCATCATATTCATCCCTTTAAATGAATATAGAAGCTTATCTAAATATCTGTTGATTGGCCAATATGGATTCATGGGAATAAGCTTTTGATCCACAAGATTTTGCCCCCAATCTATAAGAAGATTTAAATATGGTTCTAACATTCTTATGAATAATTTAACTTGCTCTTCAGGTCTCCAGGCAGAGCTGCCTTTCATGGCTTTAATAGAAAGATCGTAGGTATTGACAAGTTCTTGCATGACCTTAAGGGCTACCATCTGACTTAAAAGAGAACCCATTTTTAACTGCGCGGCTATAGGACCAGTATCTAAAGTTGATTGAGATAAAAGTTTGTTTACTTGGCCTTGGAGCCAATTCCAACCATTTTCAAAACTCTTAGGATGATTGAATAGATCGATTTTTCCTTGGCTTGCCTTTAGAGCTTGATGAAGGTCCAGGAAATAATTGAGGAAAGGTAATTCTTCAATAGGCAGAGTTTCCAAAAGCTGATCGAATTTCTCTTGAGGCGTTAAAGAAGTTTGAGATACTTTTGGAAAAAATAGCGTAAACCAAGTGGGCAGCATCTCGGTAGTTTCAAGCATTTCAATCATCTGTTTAAATTGCTGAACCTTTGCTTGTGAAATCTTGCCTGATTGAACCAATGGCTCGATCTCTTTTAAAAAGGATCTCCACTCCGTTTCTGCAGCAGGAATAAGCCCTTGCGACCCAAGCATGAAGAGGTCGGCAAAATGCGCTGGATAGGGAAGGGCTTTTTGATAATCGATTAAAGCATTTAAATCCTTATGCAATGGCTCAATATCAATTGCTGCGTATTGTCCTAAGCTATTTCTCGCTTGAGGTATATTTCCAAGAAGACTTTCAATCACCTTAGCATGAAAGAGAGAATGCAACCTTTCCGGAGAGTTTTTTGCAAATACCGCTTCAGCTTCATCAAAAGCATGTTCAATTTTTTCAACGAGTTGCGTGGAGAGGGTTAGCCCTTGCCACAATTGATGGGGGACAAATAGCATCTCATGCAGACGAGCTTTTAATTCCTGCTCGTTCAATTTTACATTCTGAAGCCATCCATGCTGGCGCAATTCCTTCAGCAAAGCAAGAGCCACTTCCTGAGTGGCATCGCTTTTAATCTGTAGAATGAGGTCTTTAATTTCCTGAGGGACTTCTTGCCCTTCTTGCCGAATAGGGATTTTGGCGGCAAGCGGTAGAGAAATTGCTATTTTTGCAGGATGCACAGCAAATCCTTTTGATATAGAGTCTTCGATTCCTCCTAGGCGCTTATCCCAAAGATTAATAGACCCCCTCTGCATATCCACCACAATACTATGCTCATCTTTTAATTTTTGCAAAAGCTCTGCAATGCCTTTTGGTGCAAGTAAGCAGGGAACTCCTAGTCCGCTGAAATTGACCACAGGATGAGAATTAGCAGGCTCAGGGCTTGTGACCACAACAACTTTATAATGGCCTTTCGGAAACAACTTTTCAGCCTCTTCTAACGTAGGAGCAAATAGAAGCTCTTCTGGTTTTTCTATTGTTACCACCGAACCTTTTCCTGGAACAATCATCTCTCCTTGAATCTTTTTGATAATTGGATTTTCTGAAAGTGCGGCCACCTTTTTCAAATCGACATAAGTAGGTAAAAAATCGGGACGATTGATCGGTCTGGCTTGCACAGGAAAGATTGTGCCCCCTTTAACAACGATCTCCATATCGGTAGGAAAATTGTCAAAAAACTTTTCGCCCACCACTCCCCATAAATAGAGGCGATGCAAAAGTGTTTCGTCTAAAGCGGGACGATTTTGTATGGAAGCGGGGTTGGGCACTTTCCCCAATTGAATGCCTTGATCAGTTTGAATAGGGGCCAATCTTTCAGGTTTAACCTTATTATCGTAGAGGATATATAATTTATCAGGATGGGCTTGCGAGTTTAAGATAAGTACTGTGTCTGTTTCAATTCCCATATTGCCTACAACACCTTCTCCATGTCCGTAAGCAACACTGTACCTCATCGCTCGAAATAATTCCCCATTAACATAAAGGGGCTCAGAACTAAATAAAACCAGAGAAATGGGGATTTCAGCAGGATTTGATGAGCCGCCGATCCGTTCCCCAATCAATTCTTGCGCTGTGACGGCCATTTTTAGAGCTTGACTGAACGGATTCAACTTGGCATTGATCCTGTTTTGCAATGAAGCATAACCAAAATAGGAGCGCACCACATCACCCATTGCCTTTGAAAGCGCAAATGATGTTGGGGAAACGTAGTTGCGGCTGACATTACCGCCAGCATTAGCCGTTTCCCTTGAATCTTCCGAGCCTGTGCTTCTTACCATCAAGTAATTGTTATTTTTTTCAATCGTCTTTAACCATTGTTGAAAATCAGGAGGAATAAGTTCTTTAAAAAGAGCTTCATTATCTCCCGCGGCTTGAAAAGCCTTTTCAATGGCTCGATCAATTGCTTGAAGATGATTTATCGCCTCAGTTTCCTCCAAAAAAGGGGTGGCTCCTTCATAATTTGCATAAAGTGCACCTAGTTTTCTCCACTCCTCAAACAGTTCGGGCACAAGCTTTTTCAAAAACTGCTCCACATTATCGCTTGGTACCCCATGTGGAATAGGAACTACAACTCCCTCAATTTTTAATCCTTCAACTAACTGCGCTTGTTTGATTAGGTTAAGATGTTTATTGCCGCACTTGGCAGCTTCAGAATCTTCCTGGGAAAGATAGGGTCTGGCTTCATCCATAAGACGGGCAATCGACTTTTCTAACTCCACAATATCATAAGATTTGTCATCGTTAATATAGGGCCAACCAGTCATTGCAGAAAAAGAGCCAGAATTGCTGAGAGCTTTCCCAGCTAAAGCTACCTCTTGCTGCAGCTGTCTAACCTTAACATTTTCCAAGGGTTCCCGATTTTGAGACACCTCTGTGACCTTTGCGATTGGTTCTGTCAAGGCCGCATTCATCACAGGCTCAATTTTGTGGAGAGGTTGAAGATTGCCAGTTTCGTTATTAGCCATACTAAGAGAGGAAATGTTTTGTCCGATAGCTCCCAATGTATAAAGTGCCGCCACAGAAACATTCAAAAGATTACTTAGATTCCAAGTTGAAGGAGCAATTTCCACAGTTCGTGAGCCTTCTGAATTTAACTGTTGAAAATGCCATCCACTTAAGGCTCCCATCGCCACATCAACTGGTACCTGAGCAATCATATCAGGATATTGAAATCGAAATGTATGTCCAATTTGTAGGGTATCCCATGCTTTAGCAACGTCAATACCAGTTTCAGGATTAAAGCTGGCAGTAAGAGAAGGTTTGACAGCGGCATTTGTTAAAATTTGTTCTAAAGCTGCTCGATCTTCAACTAAAGTTGCCAAAATATCCTTTACCACTTTAGTAAAGGGCGACTCTTTTCCAGCGACAAGCTCATTTTTGAGTCTTACAGAAATGGATTCCATGCTTTCAATAGCTTCTTTCAAACCTTTATAGAAAAGTTAAAGATGGCCAGTGATTCTTGAAAATCTTGGCTATCCGGCTCCTCCCCCTCATTTTCAATTTGACTTTTAGCACAATCAAGGTACTTCGCAAAATACTCATTCATTTTTGCAATGGTATCTTTTTGAACTTTTGCCACTATTTTTAATTTTTCAGTAATTTGATTAACTAATTGCTTTCGCAAAACAGGAGGGATGTCTTGTTTAATCAATTGATGATAAGCTGCTATCAATTCATGACTTTTTTCTAGTACAGCTACATGATTTTTCGAAGAATAATCTATGACTTCTCCATTTTGGATAGAAGATAACTCCTCATGCCATGCATCAATTTCCTTTTGGAGTTTTTTTCTAAGATCTAAATACGACTTTAGCTGAATTGTTT
>JACDGH010000014.1 GCA_013815395.1 Parachlamydiaceae bacterium | reverse complement strand
GGACTGGGCGATGCCATGAGAGATTGCCAATTTTGTGAGGATTTCATCATTAGGTAAATGAATGTCATCATCGAGAATTTTTGCATTTTCAGAATGGTTAACGATGTATTGATAGGTGAATTCATCGGTTTCCATATCTGTTAGATGTGTATTTTCAAAATGATTGATTTCTGTTTCAATCATGCGGAAAGCTTCTTGTTTATTTAATCCCCAAATAACAACGACTCCATAAGAAAAAAAGAAGGCTTGGCACTTATTGCCATACTTTTGAATTTCTGCAAAAATGACATCTTTGTGTAAGGTAGCGTTATGATTTACACGCAATGCTTCATATAGGGGTTTAACGGAATACGATTTGGCAGTACAAAAGGCGGAGCAATCCATAATACACTTATTGTTAAATTAATCAAAGAATAGCATTTTTGTTACAATTAATGCAAGTAAGCGAGAGTTACATTTAAAGTAGTAATAAATATGATGATTGATTGAAAGATATTGCGAAAGAGGGGACTTGAACCCCTACGAGATTTCTCCCACTACCACCTCAAGGTAGCGCGTATGCCATTCCGCCACTTTCGCATGTATATCTGTAGCTAGATCTTATAAAGAAGCCACATCTTATCAATTTGTATGAAATAATGGCAAGAAAAAAAAATATGACAGTATAAAATTGAGTCAAAAAATGAGCTTAGGATTGAGCTGTGGGTTAGTGCTTCTATGTTGACCACAAGTCGTTGAAGAGGTGTTTGATTTTGTTTATTAGATCTTGAGTCATTGGCAGCGAGTTTAGAAGGGGGAGATCGCGACTAAACGCAAGCAGTTCAAAAATATCCCTTTCGCTAGAAGAAATTTCTAAAGCATGTGGAGGTGTGTGTAATTTGCAGTAGGTATTCCCTTCAAAGTTGTAGCTGTCCATAAGATCGCATCCGCATTGATTGCAGGAGGAGAAGTTTTTCCAGAGGCCTTCAGAGCGGAGAGTTTTGAGGCGAAAGCTGGAACCAAGGGTAGCTGGATCGTGAGCTGTGGGAAGGTTCTTGAGGAAGGTTAAGAGCAATTGATATAGGTTTGAACATGCTTTTCCCGGCATTTGTGTTGCATTGACAACTTGAAGCATGTCGCAGGCGGTTTCCAAGATAGCCAGATTATTTCTCAAAGCAAGGTTGTGATTTAAAATGCTGATCTCATGACATTTTAAGAGCTCGCTGCGGCCTTTAGAGTAGATTAATTCTACAACTGTAAGAGGTGTCGTTGATGAGGCATTATTATTTTTTGCAGCCGCACTCCCTTTAAAGAAAAACTTAATTAAGCCTTCATTTGGCGTTAATACGCTGATGATGCGATCATAATCTTGAAAGGGGGTGGCTTTAATGATGAGGCCTTCAATACGCAATTTTTCCATTTTTTTCCGTGCAATTTATGGGGGTGGGATTGTAGCGCTTCAGCTTTTAAGTATAAGATAAAAAGCTATTTAGCTAAAATATAATTCTAGCGGGTTTGCATCAAGCTCTTCAGCAGAAAGTTTTCTGGCAAAACTGCTTTTTGTATTGTAGTTAAGTGAGTGTTGAGATAAGCTCTTTTTTTCATTCAGATCAATCATTAATGCACCGATAGCTCAATCGGATAGAGTACCCGGCTTCGAACCGGGTGGTTGGAGGTTCGAACCCTCTTCGGTGCACATTTTACCCTTTCTAAACCCATTTTCTAATTTTCCTTTCTACTTTTTTCTTATTTATGGTAAGGTGCTTAGATTCAGATGGGCTTTTAAATTTAAACCAGGCAAGAAGAAAGTATTTATGGACAAACGCACAATTTTATTTGTATTAGCCCTATCATTAACGCTCTTTGGAGTAAATATCTATTTTGAGCGTCAAAATCAAGATAGTTTACAGACATGGAATCAACAGCAAATTGCAAAAAAGAGCGATAAGCTTAAAAAACTTAATCAAGAAATTATTAGCCGCACTGTTCCGCTGTCAACATTACCTGTAGTAGTACTTTATGCAGATTCGGAAGCTAAAACCCCATTAGCAACTGGAGTGCAGTCTGATAAAGCTATTTTAACTTTAGCATGGACTTCAGACGTTCCGCAAAAAGCTTATTACCGCCCTTTATCAAGTAAAGAAAACCTTATTGAGGTTACGCTTTCTGCTGTTCCGGAAAACATAGGTGCACCTATCATTTATCAACAAGATCCTAAGGCAAAACTGCGCATAGGAAGTTTGTCTGAGTTTGGTAAATACGATCTGCAGCTGATAGTTCCCTCTACAGAAATTGAAGAAGGGTCTATTACTCATTTTCTAGGGGAATATGTCGACGGCCGTTTTGAGATTCCGTCAGAAAAAATTGCTCAATTACAACACGATATCGACCTTGAAAATAAGATAAGCAAACCTGAACTTAAAGACGCTTTGGTGTTATTGAAAACAGGTGAAAAATATCTTCCAGTAGCAATATATCAAAGTGAACAAAAACTATTAGAACCTCTTGAAGCACTTCCTTCTTTAATGGATTTGACATCAAAGCCAAAACAAAAAATAACTCCTATCTCAAATCAGAAAGTTTCTGAAAAGTTTTATGTGCTTGAAACTCCTTATCAACAATTAGTTTTTTCAAATTTTGGTGGTGCGCTAGTAGAAATCAATCTTCCATTTCAAAGCACAACGAATAAAGAAAGTGTTGTAAAAGAGATCGAATTTGATCGAGATATGGTAAGAAACCATCCTGATAACGCTCATTTTCCTGCTCATGCTTACTTTACACCGGGAAGCAATCCAACAACATTTTTAGAAAATAAAGAAGGAAAATTAGGGGGATATTACCCACTATTGCGTCGCGATTTAATTGAAAATGATAAGCGAAAATCAGTGCGCATCCTACCTCGCTACTATGCGCTGAATATTGTTTCTGAGTATCCAGAAATAGCTGAATTGGTCTACGAAGTTAAATCATTTGAAAAAAATAAAATTGTATTTATCGCCTCGCAAGGGCATCGTCGCATTACGAAAACATTTTCTGTAGCTAGTGAGATTCAAGCCCCATATACTTTAGATTTATCAATTAGTGTCGAAGGCGATGCACGTGGTCTTTGGCTAACTTCAGGTATTCCTGAAGTTGAATGGATATCTGGGGCTCCGGCGCCTGCGTTGAAATTGCGGACGACACGCAATCAAAAAGTTGATATTGAAAATTTAGATTTGCCTAAAGATTCGACCACAGTGACTTCGGCCTATCCGGATTGGATTTGCAATTCAAATGGCTTTTTGGGATTAATTGTCGATCCATTAACAGAAATTGACCCAGGTTACCGTTCTCAAGTTGTTCCTGGAACAATTGTACCATCCCGTTTAGTTGAGATTGGCGAAGAGTATCAACGTTTTAATCCACAGACATTGCCAGGCTACATGTTATTGCTTCCTCTTAAAAGTGGTGGGGGAACGATGAATTTTCGTATTGTTGCGGGGCCTTTTTCCGCGGGGGTGCTTAAGGCTGTGGATAGTGTGTATTCTGACCCAACCACCGGTTATAATCCTGATTACATAGCGTGTCAAAGCTTTCATGGTTGGTTTGCTTTTATTTCAGAGCCTTTTGCTAAGTTTTTGTTTATTTTGTTGAACTTCTTTCATTCAATGACGCATTCCTGGGCATTTTCTATTGTGTTGCTAACAATAGCTTTGCGCGTGATGTTATATCCCTTGAATGCTTGGTCCACAAAATCAATGGTAAAAATGCAGCACATAGCACCTGAAGCTGCAGCAATCGACGAAAAATACAAAAAAGATCCCAAAAAAGCCCAACTTGAAAAAATGAATCTTTATCGTGAGCGTGGCGTCAATCCCGTCTCCGGTTGTCTGCCAATATTAATCCAAATGCCTTTTTTGATTGGAATGTTCGATTTGCTTAAATCGACATTTGAATTGCGCGGCGCAAGTTTTATTCCTGGATGGATTGATGATTTAACAGCACCAGATGTGCTTTTTAGTTGGGAGCGTCCTTTATTTTTTATTGGAAATCAATTTCACTTTCTCCCGATTCTATTAGGACTTGTGATGTTTTTCCAGCAAAGGATGATGTCGCCATTACCTAATGATGCCTCCTTGCTCACGGATCAGCAACGTCAGCAAAGGATGATGGGGAATATGATGACAGTGGTTTTTGCAGTCATGTTTTATAATTTCCCTTCAGGATTAAATATTTATTGGTTATCTTCGATGTTATTAGGAATGCTTCAGCAGTGGTGGACAACTCGCCAGATGAAAGCTACCTTAGTAAAAGAGCAAGCTAAGATTAAGAAGAGTTAAAGACTTTTGAATAATGTTTTTTTGGCTTGGGATTATTTGATACTATGCATGCATGGGAAAAGTTTGTCGCCGCACAAGAGCTTGAATTAGGTTCTGAAACCGTTCAGAAATGGCTTAAGACATTAAAAATCCTTCGTTATGATGCGTGTAATCTTTATTTAGAGGCGCAAGATGCTTTTCAAGCCATTTGGTTTGAAGAGCATATTCGCCAATCGGTACAGATGAAATTATTGAATAACAATAATAAACGCATCAAAGTGCACCTTTCCACTGCAAATGTAGAGGTTAAAGGAAAAAATAGTCGACCAAAGAAAGAAAAACCAGTTGAAGCTGTTCGTCCTGTCTTTAATTTGCATTTTGATGACATTGATCCTTACTGTAATTTTTCCAATTTTGTGGTCTCAGAATCTAATCAACTAACCTATAGAATTTTTAGCCAAACGGCAGGGTTTGACACGGAGAAGAAAGGTAATTTCCCAATTCCGCCTGAGTTAGGAACTTTTAATCCGATTTACCTGCATGGTAATTCAGGTGTAGGTAAAACTCATCTTCTAATGGCAACTGTCCATCTTTTACGCCAAAAGGGTGTAAAGGTTCTTTTTGCTCGTGCACAGACATTCACTGATCATGTCGTCTCAGCCATTCGAGCTGGAGAAATGAGCCTTTTCCGTCAGGCCTATCGCAATAGTGATGTTTTAATTATTGACGATATCCATGTGTTTTCGCGCAAGGGCGCCACTCAAGAAGAATTTTTTCATACATTTAATACTTTACATGTTGCCGGCAAACAGATTATTCTAAGCGCTAATTGCGCGCCAGGGGATTTGCAATATATTGAACCTCGATTGGTGAGCAGGTTTGAGTGGGGAATTGTTCTTTCGCTTGAGGCTTCTTCACGTGAAGAAATCAGTGAAATTCTTCAGCAGAAAGCCGCTGCCATGCAGTATCCAATACACTCTAAAGTTATTGACTTTCTTCTGGATTCTTTTTCCAGCTGCAAGTCATTAAACAGAGCTTTGGAGGCCCTTATATTGCGCTCGCATCTTAATGGAAATATAAACAAATTACCAAATGCACAATTGACTGTTCCTTTGGCGCGCCAAATTTTGTCCGATTTAATACAAGAAGAGCTGCAAGCGGCTTTAACCCCAACGCGCATTGTGCAGGGGGTTGCTGAACATTTTGGAATAAAACCGGAAGATGTATTGGGTAAAGCTCAAACACGTGATTGCGTGCTGCCCCGACAAATTTCAATGCATCTTTGTCGTCATCAACTTAAAATGCCTTTTGTGAAAATTGGGGATTTGTTTGAGAAGGATCACTCAACAGTGATGTCGAGTGTAAAGCTCATTCAAAAGGGTATTGAAACAGATGATAAAGAAATTGCAAGCGCTTACCGAATAATCTATAAAAAAATTAAGGTCTAAGAGGGGCATGATGGAAACACGTATTTTAGGTGATTATAATTTGATCAAACAGATCGGCCAAGGTGCCTTAGGTGCAGCCTTTCTTGCTGAGCATCGCTTTATGAAAAAGCAGTATATTCTTAAAATTCTTCCAGAAGAGTTATCCTCCGACCGAGGGTTTATCCAGCGTTTTGAAGATGAAATTGGTTTGCTAGCAACTCTTGACCATCCAAATATTGTCAAAATTCACAATATTTCGTTTGCCCAGGCACAGTATTTTTTGGTTATGGATTGTGTCGTCGATGATTTAGGTGAAACAACAAGTTTAGCTCAATATATGTTATCACGCACTACCCATCTTGAAGAAAAAACTCTTTTTCATCTCTTGGGTCAAGTTGCTGATGCCTTAGACTATGCTCATAATAAAAAAAACAATGGCAAGGGAATTGTACACCGCAATCTAAAACTCAATAATATCTTAATAGCAAAAGGGAAAGAAGAAATAGACATTGTTATTTCTGATTTTGGCCTTTCAAGGGTTATAGGGACATCTGCTGTGTTGACTCGTACTTATAAGATGGTTGCTGAAGCTTTAGGCTTTGCCTCAGTATTGTATGCTAGTACAAAATCGGGACTTGAACGCTACCCAAATCCTGCTATAGAACCGCAAAAGCAAACACCGTTGCATGCGTCTTTTCTTCAAAACATAGCTTTTTTAGCGCCGGAACAACGCCGCACCGATCATCAATATCCTGTCGACTTAAAAGCGGATGTCTTTGCTTTTGGAGTATTGGCGTATTATCTTCTTTCAGGCGAGTTCCCTGAGGGATATTTTGAAATGCCTTCGGCAAAGCGCGAAGATTTTAATTGGAATTGGGATGGTTTAGTGACCTCGTGTTTGCATGCTGATCCATCCAAACGGCCTGAATCGTTAACTGAAACACTCAATGCTATTCGCTTTCATCCAAATGTATTAAAAACAGCAAGGGTAGTGGAGCCTGTTGATGAAAATAGCAATAAAGTCATGGAAATTTTTGAGAGCGGTATTCTTCAGCAAACTTATCAAGCTGTTAAACCCCGATTGGAGCCACTTTCGGAGGTAAAACTTGAAGGAATTTTTTCTGCTGATAAAGAACATATCGAAACTGTGAATGAAGAACGTGCTCCTGAGTATAGTGCTCTTCTGGAAGATACTACTGCTATAGCGCATTCGGGGGAGATGATTTTGCATGCAGGAGGGATTTTAAGGCCTGTCCTGCGTACTACGCAATTAGATCGGCCACGAACTGACCACGACCCGGCTGCCGCCTTTCAAATTGATGCTTCTGTTAAACATTATGTTCCAGAACGAAAAGAAATTAAAAATATCCAGCCACTTCTTACAGAAATGGTTGTCATTTCCGGCGGCACGTTTAATCGAGGAAGTAAAGATGGCAATCGTGATGAGATGCCACGCCATCAGATAACATTGGATAGTTTTGCAATAGATATTCATCCTACCACAAATGAGCAATTTGTGCGTTTTCTAGAAGTGATGGGAGGGGAAAAGGATAGTAATCATCAGGATATTATTCGGATGCGCGATTCTCGCATCAAGAGAACAGGCGGAAAGTTGAGTATTGAATCAGGCTACTCCAAACACCCTGTGGTGGGAGTAACTTGGTATGGAGCTATCGCGTATGCTATGTGGGTGGGGAAACGTTTACCTACCGAAGCTGAATGGGAAGTTGCAGCCCGTGGGGGATTGGAAAATGTGCTTTATCCTAGTGGGGAAGATATTGAAAAAAATCAGGCTAACTTCTTTAGTGCCGATACAACCGCCGTCATGAGTTATGTGCCCAATAATTATGGTTTATACGATATAGCAGGTAATGTTTATGAGTGGTGCCATGATTGGTATGGATATAATTACTATGAAGTTTCGGTGCAAGAGCCGGAAAACCCTCAAGGACCTGTGCAGGGAGTTTATAGGGTTTTAAGAGGTGGTTGTTGGAAGAGTTTGAAGGAAGACTTGCGCTGCTCTCGTCGTCATCGCAATAATCCAGGCACAGTCAACGGTACTTACGGTTTCCGTTGTGCAGCTGATGTTCAGTAATAAAAAATGGTTCTAGAGATGATTGTAGATTCTTATTATGGAATCCTGGAGCATCTTAGAAAATATTTTTTTATCTTGTTGAATTACCAGGGAGAAGTTTGCAAAAGAAATTAGGTTTGTCCTGGCTAGGATCGATAGAACATGAAGTTAAATATAAAGCTCGTGCAGCAACCATATATGTAACAGAAGCTATTAACATGACGGTTCGTTTGCCTGCTTCAATCGTTTCCTTTTTTTTAGTGGCGTCATTCTTCAAGTCTCGAGCGCCTTTAACGTGCATTCCAATAGCTGCGATTTGTACACACTGGGTGACCGCAAACGCTGTAGGATTGGGGAGGAAGTCAATTAAATTTTCAGGAATAAAATCGGTTGATAAAGATATCCCAAGGGCTAGAATGGGTGATGAAAAGGCGATAGCTGTGACAGCCGTACCTGCATGACCCGCGAAGCGGCTTACTATTGCACTACGCCAGCTTGTGTTTAAATATTGGTCTTCTCTTTTAGCGATTTCCAGTTTGCTTTTAAATTCTACAATGATTTGTTCAAGTTTGGCAAGTTCAGTTTCCTTATTATTATACTTTGCTTTGGTTGATGAATGATTAGACCTCAATATTTGCCTATTTGTAGGCAATTTTTTAATTTCACCTCGATTTACGGCATCAATTTGTGTTTGCAAATGATTTATAAAAATTGTTAAGCGAACAATCTGACGGTCGTTAAGTTTCTTTTTATCTTCCCAGCCCGGTGGACTTGAAAATGGCAAAATCTTGGCTTTTATGGAATTAGCAACAGCCGGGATAAGGCGTTGTTCAGCAAGGGTGTTCACTACTTGACAAACTGGGGCTAATCGAGTGTAGTAAAAATTCTTAACAGCTTCGGGAACCGCTGCTTTTGCGGTAGCTGCAACCCTTGTAAAACAAGTTCTTTGTGTGCCGTGGCTTGGTTCCATATCATCCTATAAATTTTTAAACTTAGTTTATATATTGTTTTAATAATATTATACACATATTATAGTCAATTATATAATAAAAATGCAATCTATATTTTATATATAGATTCAGTGGCATATTATATAAGGGAAGTATGGGCATAGATGGAATGTATTGGGATGGTGGGATGTATTGGGATGTAATGGGATGGAGGGAATCAACAATATTGACGAAATGGACTAGCATGCATATAGTCCATTTCGTTCCAGCTATTTTTGTGGGAAGAATTGGGGCATTTTAGGGTAGGTATATACGTCCTAAAGACTACCGGGGCACAGAGTCATAGAGGAACGATAAGAAGAAACGATAAAAAAATATTAACGATAACAACGATACAACGATATAACGATATAACGATATTAACGATAATAACGATAATGATAATAATAATAATAATAATAATAATGATAATAATGATAATGATAATAACGATAATAACGATAATAACGATAATAACGATAATAAGGATAATAAGGATAAGTTGATCTAATAAAAAAATTTAGATTTTGTGAAAATTCTGTCCGGGGTGTGATTAAAAGTTTATAAAGAGAATGGATTTGATGGATGTTATGAACGGATTGGATAAAAGATGGACATTTCGTTATGCTCTACACTGACATCCCATTTATTCGACCCTTTTTAGAGAACTAAAAGGGGGAAGGCATAGGCCTAAGTCGTTTATAATCTTACGTTTATACCATCCATTCTATTTATAACTTCACACATCGGATCCGAATTCTTCCTAAGAACCTAAATTATCTTATTAGATCTACTTTATCGTTTATATCTTTATATCATCATATAATTATATCGTTTGTATGGTTATTATCGTTATATTGTTATATTGTTATATCGTTATATCGTTATATCGTTATATCGTTATATCGTTTAATAGCGTTATTATCGCTCCCTCTTATCGTTCTCCCTTACCGTTCCTTTCTGACTCTATGTTCCCACACCTCTAACCCTGTTTTTTTAAACTTGCGAAAAATATAAACAACTTATAGGCTCTTTCTAATTCACATGAGGAAACTATGACTTCAGAATCACTTTATCATCTTCAAAAATCTGATCAACTTCAAACATCAACTCAATTGCAAAAAAAAGTCGCACCACTAAACAGAGCCAAAAGCCAGGAAATTTATAAGCGGCTCTGTGAAGTTATTCCAGGAGGAGTTAATTCTCCTGTTCGGGCTTTTAAAGGCCTGGATATGTCGCCAATGGTGATAGAAAAAGCCTTAGCCGACACAATCTATGATGTAGATGGAAATGTTTTCATTGATTACTGCGGTTCTTGGGGGCCTTTAATCCATGGACATGCGCATCCGGCCATTTTACAAGCAGCAACTCAACAAATGGCGAAAGGAACGACATTTGGAATCACAAGTGCAGTTGAAGAAATGTTAGCGCGTAAAGTTGTAGAATTGATGCCGTCGATTGAAAAGATTCGTTTTGTTTCTTCCGGTACTGAAGCTACAATGAGTGCCGTCCGCCTTGCCAGAGGATTTACTAAACGAAATATAGTTGTGAAATTTATAGGTAATTATCATGGACATGCCGATTTCTTTTTGATTCAAGCAGGATCAGGGGTGGTTGGATTAACAGCAACATCTTCTTCTGCCGGCATTCCTGATGAAATTATCAGCCAGACCGTTTGTTTACCATACAATGAAATTGAAGTCTGCAAACAGTTTCTTCTTGATCCTAAAAATAGTGAATCCATTGCAGCAATCATCATAGAGCCTATAGCTGGGAATATGGGATGTGTTCCGGCTAAAAAAGAATTTCTAAAGATGCTGCGCGAAGTCACTCAATGCATCGGTGCAGTATTGATTTTTGATGAAGTTATCTCAGGTTTCCGTGTTGGATTGGGCGGAGCGCAAGAAATGTATGGTATTGCTCCCGACATGACATGTTTAGGTAAAATTATTGGTGGGGGCTTTCCTGCAGCCGCATTTGGTGGACGTCATGAAATTATGGATTGCCTGGCACCTTTAGGCACTGTGTACCAAGCAGGAACACTTTCCGGTAATCCTGTGGCCATGGCAACAGGCTTACAAGCCTTAAATATGCTCGAGATAGATGGATTTTATGATGAACTAGAGCGCAAGGCAAATATCATTACAGAACCACTAAGAGAATTATTTAATCAAAAGAAGGTTAGCAATTGTGTGCAACAAGTAGGATCGATGTTCACCATATTCTTTGGAAGGACGAGTGTGGCAAATATGGAAGAAGGAGGTATGTTAAACCTCGAAAATTTTGCAAATTTTTTCCGTTATATGTTTGCCAATGGGGTTTATATTCCACCCGCACAATATGAAGCTTGGTTCGTTTCTAGTGCACACACAGAAGAGCATTTGGAAATGACACGTGACCTTATTTTAAATTATTTCGAATTTACTAGATAAATATATTGGTTTGCTATAAAATAAATCATTAAATTAACAAATTAATATAATTATTCGGAATGTCATATGCACGATTTTTGTGAGTTAAATTATACTGAATTAGTCGCTTTGTTAGAAGAGAAAGGTGAGCGGGGCTTTCATGCCGGCCAACTTATTGATTGGGTTTACAATAAAGGTGTTTTTGATTGGGATGCGATGAGCAATCTTAGCAAAGAAACGCGCCAGAAGTTGCCAACCTTTCTTTCTATAACTACTATTCAGCTTGTCCGCATCCAAGATTCAACCGATTTAGAAACTTATAAATTTCTTTGGAAGTTGCGTGATGGTAGCTTGGTGGAATCTGTGCTCATTTGCTCAGGTATTCGACGCACAGTTTGTGTTTCTTCTCAGGTGGGATGCCCAGCAAAGTGTGCTTTTTGTGCTTCTGGAAAAGATGGATTTAAGCGGAATTTAAGACCTGCCGAAATTGTAGAACAAGTCGTGCAGATCAACAAATGGCTTTTGCAAAGAAATGAGCGCGTTTCTCATATTGTCTATATGGGAATGGGAGAGCCATTTAAAAATTATGATTCTGTGGTTAAATCTATACGTATCATTAGTGAGCCGAAAATCCTCAATCTTTCGCAGCGCCGTATAACTGTTTCAACTGTTGGTATAGTCGATGGAATTAAACGTTTGGCTACTGAAGATCTTAAGGTGAATTTGGTTCTTTCGTTGCATGCGCCGAATCAAAAGATCCGCCTTAAAATCATTCCTTACGCGCGTAAATATCCTCTTGAAGACATTATTCAGGCGATGGATGAATATTCTAAAAAGACCAAAAGAGATATTACCTACGAATATATTCTGATTGCAGGCATCAATGATCATCCAGATCATGCCCATGAATTAGCTCATCTACTCCATGGAAAGCAATGCACAGTTAATTTAATTCCGTATAATCCGGTTGCCGGTTTAAGGCTCAATCGTCCCGAAAAGAAATCAGTCAAAAGCTTCCGTAGTGTTCTTTTTGGATCTAGGGTTGTCAATACTTGCCGTTACACAAAAGGTGATGATATTGCAGCTGCCTGTGGACAATTGGCCTTGCAAGAAAATATTATTATCAATGATGTTAAATCTGAGATTGCGTTAGCTAGCTAAACGAAGTGTGTAATAAGTTTGGTCAAAATGTCGTTTAATCGCGAAGAATTGGACACTTTTCCTGTACAGCCCGGTGTCTACCTGATGAAGGGGATTGATGGCACAATCCTTTACATTGGCAAAGCTAATAATTTAAGGCAGCGTCTCAGGCAATATTTTCTGCCTCGAGGCGATGGCCGCTTCATGATTCCCTTTCTTGTTTCTAGGATCGAAAAAATCGATACAATCGTAGTGTTTTCTGAAAAAGAGGCTCTACTTTTAGAAAACACACTCATAAAAAAGCACAAACCTCACTATAATGCCCTTTTGAAGGATGATAAATCCTACGTGGCCTTAAAAATTAATAATAAGCACAAGAGCCCAATGGTTTCTTTGGAGCGTTATAAGGGGAAGCCTAAAGCTGATGGACAATATTTTGGTCCTTACACAAGTGCTGATTCGGCTAGAAAAACTTTAGATCTTCTGCATCGCTTGTTCCCTCTAAGGCAATGTTCTGACCAAGAATTTGCCCGTAGAACTCGCCCATGTATCCTTTATGATATGAAGCGCTGTATAGCGCCATGTGTTAAAAAATGCACACATGAAGAATATAGTGCATATGTAATGCGCACCGAGAAATTTTTAAAAGGTCGCGATCGCGAAGTTGTAAAAGACCTTTATAGTGAAATGCACAAGGCTTCTGAGGCCCTAGAGTTTGAACGCGCAGGTGTTCTTTTTAAAACTATCCAACAGATTGAAGCTACGCTGGAAGGTCAGGCCGTAGATAAACCTCTTGGTATCGATATTGATGCTTTAGCGATTTTTCGACAAAGTGATGAGATTATTTTGACACAATTGATTTTCCGAGGAGGGAAGTTGATTGGCTCGCACACGCATGACTTTGTCAATATCTGGGAAGATGATGCAGAACTTTTTGAAACATTTATATTGCAGTGCTATGAAAAACAAATGGAATTGCCTCATGAGATCCTACTGCCGCTGCAGCTTGAAGATGGCGAAACTGTTTCGGAAATCATTTCTACCAATAAATCGCGACGCGTTCAAATTTTAACTCCGCAACGTGGGGAAAAGAAAGTTTTAGTCGAAATGGCTTTGGCAAATGCAGAAGCTTCTTTCAAAAAAGAAAAAGATATTCGCACTATTCGTGAAAAGATACTTTTAGAAATGCAAGAGCGGTTACATCTTTCAAATTATCCTAGGCGTATTGAATGTTTTGATAATTCTAATACTGCAGGGTCTCAGGTTGTTTCAACGTTAGTGGTCTTCACTGAAGGGGTTAAAGATTCTGCCCGCTATCGCAAGTATAAAATTAAAGCGCTCACTGGCTCTGATGATTATGGCGCGATGAAAGAAGCTCTTGAACGTCGCTATCAGCGTGCTAGGGATGAAAATGACCTGCCTGATCTATTGATCGTTGATGGGGGTAAGGGTCATTTAAATATGGCATTAAAGGTATTAAATGAGTTGAATATCATCTCGATGGATGTTGTGGGCCTTGCCAAAGAAGATGGTAGGCATGATCGCGGGGTAACATCTGAACAGATTTTTCTTCCAAATATTAAAGATCCGATTATACTTAAAAAAAATTCACCGATACTTTTCCTTCTACAACAAATTCGAGATGAGGCTCATCGCACAGCAATCTCTTTTCACCGCAATTTGCGCACTAAAAAGTATCTGCATAGTTCTGTTGACGATATCCCTGGAATAGGTCCTGTCAAACGGCAAACTTTACTGCGTCATTTTGGCAGCTTGAAAAAATTGCTAGAAGCTAATGAAGAGGCTTTAAAACTTGTCAAAGGTCTGTCGAAAACAAATATTGTAGACATTTTAAAATTTATACAAACCTCGCAGTAATAAATATAATCTTCTCACCCATATTTTTAGTTCCACTCAAGTTTAATCTATTTTTTGCTATTTTTTTAACACATTATGTGGAATTCCACATATGCGTTAAAAAAATAAAGTCAGAAATTAGGGTTAGGTTTTAGGGTTTTCTTTCTTCTAGAATAATTTTTCTGACATTGGTATGTTGCATTCGGCTGAAGGTGCAGGTGGTAAATGAAGAGGTAGAAGTCGTAGAGCAGTCTGTTCGAGGCTGATAAGAAATAGCAGAAATAGAATTTTGCTTTTGGCGAAGCCTTTGGGGTGCGTCGACTACTGCCGCGCCCATCAATACAGAAGATCAATTGTGGCAAAATACAATGGTTCGCAATAAGTTTTTTTAAGCTCTTATCTATTTTATAATATATGCAAGGGGGCTTAAAGTGATCTCTTGAATTAAAGGGCGCGGCAAAGCCGACGCACTCCAGGGGCTTCGCCAAATGCATCTAATCTATTTTCTTCGATTTCTTGTTAGCTTTGGAGGAGCGGCTCAACTAACTCTCTTATTTTTATCCTTTTTTATCACTAAGCATCTCATGGAAAAAAATTAAAAATTTATTTTTTATTAGGTTTGAAAGCATGTCAAAATTGAAAATGTGGAATGAAAAAGTCTCTTGGGAAAGTGCTGAAGCAGCTTGGGATCAAGGTGCTTTGGAAGCTGCGCAGAAATTCCCTATCAAGAAGTTAAAACAATTGCCGGAGATGCCTGGGATCACCCCCGAAACAGCAAAAAATTTGAAATGGAAAAGCTTAAAGTGGATGATCACTAAAGATGATGGTTCCATCCTTAAAGCCTTTTTAAAGCATCCTCTGCGTTACGGATGGTCTTTATTGCGTTCGGCAATGAGTAAAAAATCGTTTGTTAGAGATGATGATTTTTTTCTTTATGGAATAAAGAGTGTCGATGAGTTTAAAAAGCATTTACGAAATAAAAACACTTTATTGGTCATTGGCTTTTCTTACTGTCATAAACCATTTGAATGTCCTTCCGGACGATTTACAGAGCAATGTATACGTGATGCAGACCATTCTGTGTGTCGCCAATGCTTTATCGGCAAAAGCGTAAATGCTCTTTCTGAAAAAAATGCCATTCCTTTATTTATCCCTACAATTCATTATATAGGGGGAAAAATTTTTGAATTTGTTCATGCTAATCCGGACAAGCAAGTTATTTTTATTATTACAGCTTGCGAAATGACGTTAGAGATGTTTGGGGATTGGGGGAATATGGTGGGTATTAAAGGCATTGGGGTGCGACTCGATGGGCGCATTTGCAATACGATGAGAGCCTTTGAATTATCGGAAAACGGTGTTAAGCCTGGTTTAACAGTCGTTCTCGACAAAACTCAAAAGCGCATTCTAGATCTTATCAGGTTTCGTAATGATGCCAGCGTCTGAATGGCTTATGCGCAGTTTGCTCATGGAAAGGTCGTAATCGAGGTCCTTGTTGACACTCTAAGCAACAGCAGCCTGTAAATGCTTTAAGACAATCGGGACAACATAAAAACAAATTATTGCAATCGATATTAGCGCAGTTATAATATTGTTCGTTATCAATTGCGCAAAAATGGCATTTTCCGATAACTGGACTAGCAGGCTCTTTTTCGCTGATTGGGACCGCCATGCGATCATCAAATACAAATAATTTTCCTAACCAGTGTTTATTTCCTTGCTCTAAGCCATAACCTATAACCCCACCATCGAGTTGATAGACTTTTTCAAAGCCTCTTTCTTTAAGGATAGCAGAATATAGTTCGCAGCGAATGCCCCCGGTACAATACATCATCACCGGTGTTTTTTTAGAGTTTATTTTTTCTTTTAAGCTATCTGCATAAGCAGTAAATTCACGAAACGTTTCGCAAGCAGGTAATTCGGCTCCTTCGAAATGTCCGACTTTCCATTCATATTCATTGCGTACATCTAGAAGTATTTTATTTTCTTGGGAATCAAGCATGTCTTGCCATTTCTCAGGTGAAACATGCTCTCCACGCTCTGACGGTTTCCAATCCGCATCAAGTGCTACTAATTGTTTTCTATATTTTACTGTGATGCGAGGGAAAACATTTTCATGATAAGGGTGTATTTTAAATTTAACATTTTGAAATAAGGGGTGTTTCTGCATCCAATTCATATAAGCTTCTGCATCGGCCTTGATAGCGCTCATTTGTCCATTAATTCCTTGCTCAGAAAGGTATATGCGACAAGTGACGTCACGTTCTAAGAAGAATTTTTTATGCAGGTTGACTTCTTCGTGCGGATGACTGATAGGAGTAAGGTGGTAGTAAGCGAGTATGTAATGAGTTTGCTCTTGAGACATTATATTACATTCCATGAAATAAATAAGTTGTTAATGACTAATAGATTTTTCTTTGCAGTCCGTCAAATATTATGCCTAAGATTTTATTTTTTTTCTAATGAATTGTTGTTTCCATTTTTCCTGACAAAAAAGGTCGAGCAAGGTATACTCAGGTTTTAACCAAGAACAGTTCATTAACGTAGATATTTTATTGCAAAGTTAACTTTTAAAGGATGTTTTACTTATGTCTAAAAATGTAGTTCACCTAAATGATGGAAATTTCGAGAGCACAATTGCTTCAGGAGTAACCTTAATTGATTTTTATGCAGATTGGTGTGGTCCTTGTAAAATGATTGCTCCAATCATTGAAGAATTGGCAACCGAATTATCTGGCCAAGCAACAATCGCTAAACTAGATATCGAGCAAGCGCAAGATACTACTTCAAAATTGCAAGTCACTTCAATCCCGACTATAATTCTTTTTAAAAATGGCAAGGAATTTAAGCGAGTCGTCGGATTAAGAGATAAGCAAGCCTTGAAGGAATTGATTAATTCTGCTCTATAAAATAAATTTTAGAGTTAAATCGCGATGTTATATTTTTAAAAAAATTTGCGCTTGGCAAAGCCTTTGCAGTGCGTGGGCTCCTGCCGCGCCCTTCAATTCAAAAGATCAATTGTAACAAGATACAATGGCATGTTTTTTGCTCCTTTCCCTTTAATTATATGCTAGGGAGCTTAATGTAATCTACTGATTTGGAGGGCGCGGCAGGAGCCGACGCACTTCAAAGGCTTTGCCAAAGGCGTATGATTTAGTTGCAGCTATTTTCTGTCAGCCTTAGAATTATAAGAACAAAAATAAATATTGTTTTTATTTAATAATATTGATAAATTTATCGATATTAACTAAATGTGCTGTTGTGTTATGTCGATTTTAACGATTAGTTCATCAAATTCTATTAATTCTTTAGAATCTTTTAATAGCAAACCAATTAAAGATACTGAAGGAATATCCGAAGGCATTTTAAAAAATGTTAAGGTTCTAAGTCCATTGCATACCCCCTTGAAATGTACATTAACGCGTCCTTTTTGGTACTACTTAACTTTGGGCGTTCCAATTTTGATTGAAATGTTTTCCTTGTTTTGCGATGGCATTATCCATCGAGAAAATACTGGCGAGGCGTTACAATTTCGTTTTAGATACAAGCATCTACCTAAGTGTCAAATCAATCAAATCGCGCAATTTCATAGATATAATGAAGTGGCTTCCTCAATTCTTAATGGCAGCGAATTAGATAAAGCTGTAGATATGGTAAACCAGTTAGTAATTTCCACCCATGGTGCTGAATCTCTCCAATTGTCAACATTGGAACAACAGCAGTCTATTAACGCATTATTAGAAAAAAACAAAAATCCTAAATTATCAAGAAAATATATTAGTGATAAAGACTGGAAAGTGCTCGATTTGATCGATTACGAAATAGCTAAAGATTATTTTTCTAATTTCGTGGATTTTTTTAATTCCCTCTGGTTTAAGAATTTAGGATTTACTCGCGAAATGAAAATGCGTTTCGATGTCAATTATGAAGAAGCGGTAGTTGCTGAAAGCCTTTCTATGTCTTTGGCTTATATCGAAGGACTTGGTGGTAAGACTCTAATGTTGCCTTGTTTTGATGAGAAGACAGGAATTTACCGTTCAGTATCATATACCATTAAAGAATTTATCATGGGAGATGCCCTTCCTTGCTACATACTTGAAAGCAAAGATCAGCAAGCACAGCCATGGTTTGTGATTCGAGGTACACAATTTTATAAGGAACGCGCTCCAAGTTTAGAATCCATCTTAGCTGATGCTATTGATTATAAAGGGATTGCGACAAATATAATTAATAAGTCTTTAGTTTATAGGCCGATCGTTAAAGAAGGAGATTTCCTTGTTCAAAAAGAATCATTAAGCGATATATTTGAACGTTGGCGTCAGGAGAATAAAAGTGCCATATTGACAGGTCACAGCCTTGGCGGGACCCTAGCCAATACTATGGCAATAGAATTTCCAAATTCTATTAAAGTCGTATATGCATTTGGAGCTATGGGTGTGGCAAAGAAAACCAGCTTGCGTTACGAAGCTTTGAAAGAGATATTACATGGCAAAATCATTAACTTTGATTCTGAAGGTGATCTCGTGCCTTCCGGGGGGCATTGCTTAATTGGACGCCATTTATCAATGAAAGCGGTTTTTAAAGGTAGGCAGGCGATTGGGTTTTGTGAATCACATGTCCGCAGCCATCTTAATCAAGATTTTCAAGTTCAAAAAGTAGATATCCCTAAAGAAAACAAGAAATCAGTACGTCCTATTTGCGAAAAAATCCGCGTGCTTGCCGGTCGCTGCTTACGTTTCTTGCTTTATATCTTTGGCCGGAAGTATTTGCCCGATTGGTGGAAAAAACGGAAAGTGTACAAGCAACAGGCTAACTTGCAAAGGTTATTTATTAGCGCAGAAGAAAAAATATCTCATCTAATTCCAAAAGGGCTAAATAAATTAATGTCTTCAAATGCCTTGCACAGGCATAAATTTCGCTATAATGTTTTTTCTAAGATAATGTACAGATTAAAGTGCTACAACTAAAACTGAAAGGTTGTCAGAACTCTCTGCTTCAAATGCTTTACGAGCTAGAAAGCTAGCTATCTCTTCTGGTGACAGATGGGAAATTTTTTGAACCGTTTTAGCCACTTCAATAGAACTTGCAACGTCCCATAAACCATCACAAGCAATAATTAAATAGTTTTTGCCCTCAGTTAATTGATTAAGAGGATATTTAATGATTTTAGATCGTGGGTTGACTCCAGAATGTGTCTCACTATGACCGACAGCTCGGGCAGTGGCTAAGTTGCCACCAACGCGCGGTACGCCATCTACATCAATGACTGTTGAGTGCCGTGTTTCTACCCCTTTTCTATATTTTTCTAAACCGGGCTTAGCATCTTCACTAAGGGCTATTACTTTGCCGCTTGCAACTAAAATAGCTCGAGTATCTCCCACATTTGCGACCCAAAGTTGATTTTTGAAAATAATGGCAATATTTGCTGTACTACCCCCTTCTCCTCTATAAAATTTGCGATAGTTGGCGCCTAGATCTACAAAAGCCAGTTTAAGCACATTAAAAATAGCAACATCTTCTTCATCTATCGAATTAGTTAAAGTTAAGGCTGTTTCAAGGTGCAGCTTTAAATAGCGAGCTAGATTTTTAGCTAAATATCTTGCACAAGCTACACCTCCATGTCCATCAAAAATTCCATAAAGTGGAATGCTATAAATCAGACTTTTAATGCTGAAAGTTAGTTGGGTGGCAATGTGGTAATCTTCCATTTGGGGACGCAGGCCTTGCATATGCACGACCCCTATGCGTCCGATTTTCTCTACAGCTATCAGCTCTTTGCATTTTTCAGGTCTTGCAAATCTCCAGCGAGAAGAGGCTGCGGCACAATCATTAAGATGGGTTTGAGCATCCTGGAATTCTTGACTTAAATTGTCTTGAATTTGAGATGGGGGAATAGAGCGGCGATTATATTTTATAATATTTTGGGCAAAACTAGGGATGTTTTTTTTCAGAAGAACCATAAACCACCTTATTATTCCTATAATTATAATTATATCATAAAAAATATTTTACAAAAAGAGGTCAGAAATTAGGTCAGAAAATAGGAATAACTATAGAAACGATGAGAACGATAGAACGATAGAACGATAGAAACGATGAGAACGATAGAAACGATGAGAACGATAAAACGATAGAAAAAAAATCGCTTGGTTTTCTTATAAAAGCCTTTACAATATGATCAAGATAATATACCTAGAATAATGCTTGTTTCAAAAAACGTTTCCCCAGTCGGGGGGAAGGAGGCTTAGTAAATTTGATTAGCAAAAATCCTGCTGACGCCAAGCTTCATAAACGACTATGCCCACTGAAGTGGCTAGATTAAGACAACGTGCTTCCGGTACCATTGGAATCTTAGCAAAATGTTCCGGCCATTTATCTACAAATCGATCTGGCAAGCCACTCGTTTCTGAGCCAAAAATAAGATAGTCATCAGGTTGATAAGAGACGTTGCTATAGCCTGTGTTGGCCTTGCTAGAAAAGAAATAGAAATTGGACTTTGTCACCCTTAGAAGGGCATCAAGTTCAAGATCATCAATCACATTGACTTTTACTCCTTCCCAATAATCGAGACCAGCACGCTTTAGCCAGCGATCACTGATGCTGAAGCCAAGTGGACTAACTAAAGTCAAAGAGGAACCCGTAACTGCGCAAGTGCGTACGACGTTACCAGTATTTTGGGGGATTTGAGGTTGAAAAAGAATAATATGCACGATTGTTACCAAGGGGAAATAAAAAAGATCAGGAAGAAATTAACTTCCTGATCTAGAAAATAAACTATTTTTTTGTTTCTTGTTTATGGTTAACAGCTTTGCCAGTGAATTCCTGCTCGTCAAGACCATTTAAATCATCATCAAGATCTGCATCGTCATCACCGAAAGCGGATTCATCATCAGCTTTTTCAGGTGAAGTTGCTTTGACAGCTTCGATTTCGAAGATGAGCAAAGAATTCGGTGCTAGATGGCCAGCGCGACCGTAGCCCATTTCAGGATGTACGATTAAGCGACGTTTT
>JACDGH010000233.1 GCA_013815395.1 Parachlamydiaceae bacterium | reverse complement strand
GCCCCTCAAATAGGGCTTAGATGAAAAAAGTTCTAAAAAACACTAGGGCAATAATTATGGTTCGATGTATATAAATAACAGCGTAACACAATGCCAAAAATTAATCCTTATTTTTTCGATTATGAAATACAGTAATTCTTCAATTCTTGTGGTCGGGGGTGCTGGCTTTATCGGCTTGCATGTCAATAAAATGCTGAATGCCCATGGTTACAATACAGTAATTTTTGATGATTTAAGTCAAGGTAATAGACAAGCAATTAAATGGGGCATCTTCTCTGAAGGCTCTCTTAACTACAAAGAAAACATTGAAAAAGTTTTTTCAGAGAATTCCATTCAAGCAGTCATGCATTTTGCGGCCTTAACAGATGTGGGTGAATCGGTAAATGATCCAGCAAAATATTACACGCAAAATGTCGTCAATACACTCAATCTTTTAGAGGTGATGCGACTGCATGAAGTAAAAACGATTGTTTTTTCTTCTTCCGCAGCCATCTTTGGCATACCTCACTCCCCTCATATCGACGAAACCCATGCTTGCGTACCTATCAATCCTTATGGCAAAAGTAAATTAATAATTGAAACTATTCTAAGCGATTATGATGTGGCTTATGGTCTAAAATCTAGTAGTCTCAGATACTTCAACGCGGCCGGGGGCGATCCAGACGGAGAAATCAAAAATTATAAACATAAAGAAAATAATCTCATTCCCATAATATTGCGCAGCTTACTTAATTCAAAGAGTAGTCCAGTCACAATTTTTGGAACAGATTATCCTACTGCAGATGGAACTTGTATTCGCGACTACATTCATGTGAATGATTTAGCTTCAGCGCATATTCTGGCTATGGAATATTTACTGAAAGAAAACCATTCTTCGCATTACAACCTAGGAAATGGCAATGGCTTTAGTGTATGGGAAGTCATTAATTCAGTTGAAAGAGTCACTGGAAAAAAAGTGAATGTCATTGAAGGAGCTAGGCGTCCTGGGGATCCTCCAATTTTAGTGGCCGATTCCCAAAAAGCAATGCGCGAGCTAGGATGGTATGGCAAGTATACTGAATTAGACACGATGGTTGCACACGCATGGAAGGCCTTGTTATAACCAAAAGATTTTTACAAACTATAGCACTTAAAGTAGAAAATAGGGTCAGGTAAAGCACCGATTTTAATCTGCGCTTTACCTGACCCCGTTTTCTAACCTCAATCTTAAATTTTGTGTTTACAGTAGAGCATCTTTGTAAAGACCATCGTACAATTGATCGAAAATGTAGGCACCTAATCTTAATCCCATTAAAATCTTTTGTCGATTTTCCGGATCATTAGCAAAAGGCTCGATAATTTTAAAAAATTCTTCAGCATGTCGCTTATCTATATCGGCATGCAGATTATAGTGAACAAGATCCTCTTCAGATACCCATCTCCTGTCTACAACAATTTTGCCAAGCAAAGCAGAGATATCAGCAAAAGCGTATTCGATGATTCCATTACAAGCAATAGCAATAAGTGGATCTTCATTGGCGCTGACTCCCATCAATGTGAAGTTAAAAGCATTAACAATGGAACCTGGTGGAGATTGATCTAATCTGCGTTGATTAACACCAATCGTGCCTAAAAATTTTTTAAAAGTATTAGAGTGATATTTCTTTGAATCGAAATCTCCATGTTCTTCAACCATATTATGCAAAATGTCAATTCGATCTGCATGTTGTGGTAATCTCGCGATCAAAGCTGCCATCGGACGGGAGAAGTAATTAACGGCATAGAAAAACTGTTCTTGTGTGCTCTGAAAAGTTTCTAGTGGCATTTCTTGAAGAGCCTGAAAGAAACCGCCTTGAATAACAGGTATCTCTTCTAATACTTGATTGGCCAAGGCTAATACTTGGGGAGCTTCTGTTACATGTGGTTTAAAACCCAAGTAGAAATGGCGATAAAAAAAACTACGATCTTTATGTTGAAAATCATTCGATACTTTAAAATCCCATAAAAAATCTTTGCCCGCCGCTGGAATATCTAAATCTGAATTAAGTTGCCTAATAATAATAGCGCCTCCAGGCTTCAATGCTTGAAACGCCAGTTGCAGTGTTTTTTCTGCTTCAGCAGGAGAAAGCCAATCAAGGATGTTAGAGAGATGAATAACATGATAACGTTCCGATTGGCTTTCTTCCAATACGGCTTCCATACTTTTATTTAAATAGTGAATATCTGGCAAAACATAATGAGGGGGCGTTGAAATCCAAGGAAAGGTCTCATTATAAAAATTGCCTAGTAGTAAATGAGCCATCCATGGCGATTTCGAAGCAAGATGTTCAGAAAGATAGATTCGCATCCTTTCTGCAAAATGACTAGAAAATTCATCTACGCGATTGGCAGTGGCTTTTTCGCCAAAAAGCGCCACGAGGTTGTCTTGTGACATAACTTCATTAAAAGCGCGATCAAGAGCTTGTCCAAAAGATGTTTCAGAATTTACAAATGCCGCTTGTTCTTTAACATTTGTAAACTTAAAAAGCTGCTCAATGTGACTTTGATGCCCCTCCAACTTTTGACGTAATTCTTTGAAAACCATTTCATAACGTCCAATAAAATCTAAACCATAAGAAGCCATCTGGTCGATATCTCCAAATTGATTTCTATCAATGTCTAAAGCTTGCATCAAGCCTAAGATGATATCTTTGCGCTTCTTAGGATCCATATCCCGATACCCAAGAAGTTTCTGAATTGTATGGCTAGGCAATCCCAAGAAATGCATCTTCAACTTTGTCAGTTGTAATTGCGATAAATTTGGATCGACGATGGTCAAATCATTCAACTTTGCTTGAGTGCTCAGCAGCGCAGCAGTGTCTCCTCCTGAGGCTACCATTAACATTGAAGTCAGCTCCTCAGAGAAATAGCGTTGAACCACTTCAAGATCCTGTGCAGAATCTTCGCGCACAACGGAAAAAGCTATCGGATTAGCCATTGCTAGCTTCGCATATTCCGAGACCTTTGCCTGCAACAAAGGACTACTAAAAAGCACTAGCGGTATCAAAAAATTTTTAAACATATTATTATATTTGGTTTGAGGTTAAAAAATTAAAATCCACTTTTTTCATTCCGTAACTGACTATTTGAGCGGTAGAAGAGGCTTTTTTACCTAACACGGCATTTAACTGTTTATCAAGTGACGTTCCATCCATAGCACTGATCATATAGGTTTTTCCAGGCTCGGGTATAAATGAGGTTTGAGGACCGGGTTGTGCATGCGCCAAAAGCCATGGACTAGTTACTTGAGGATCTTCTCTAAAAATGTGGTAATCCTTCATTCCATCAGTGGATTCAAAGGTCAAATATTGATCTTGCCCTAAATAACCCTTTTCCCTTAATAAAACTTCAATTTTAGCGCTGTGCAAAAGAACTTCTGTATCTGCTAGCGTGTAGAGATTCATAATTTGTGTGGATCCTGAGATGGGACCATGCGCTCTCCAAAGTTTTGCAGCTTTGGGTTCCCCTTGGGGAGGATTCATGCAAATACCAAAGCCCCGCGGACACTGAAAAATGCGCCAAGCTGCATTTTGAATAAACATAAGAGGAATGTGTTGACCTCTGAATTTTTCACCGACCTTTAAATCACAAATATACCAAGCATTTGTCGGCTTACCATCGTGCGATTTGAGTTTTCTTAAAACTCCACAACCAACAGCAGCAATTTCACCAGTTCGCTGACTAGTAGCAACGTAATAATTCACTTTTCCTAATTGTTTAAAGAAAGCAAAATAATCGCCTAATTTTCCGTGCTCAATCCGAAATTGTTGTTGATCACTGAAAGGATAGCTGAAAGAGGCTTCGAATGCCTTTAACTTTTCTTCGAATCCAACAGGAAGCTTATTTAGGTCAAGCAACGTAATTTTGTAATCGGAAAGACTCAATGCACTTTTAATAGATACCCATAACATTAGGCATAAATCTCTATTCCGCTTACAGATCTCTTTGACTCTCTCAGAATATCCAGATGTGCGCGAGGGGGGGAGAGGAATTTGTGTATTTTCCAAAACGTTTGATCGAATAGCTGGGGAATGTTCAATCATTACAATAAACCTAAATTTTTTTTAAATTTAATATAGTTTTAACAGATTATTCACATTTAAATCAATTTAATTTGAATATTTAAAACTAAAATATGTGTTAAAATTATAGTCTAGGTTTAATATATTTTTAGATTTATTAAAATAATAACTCATCCAAGGAGTTTGTCTGGGCCATAATCAATTCAAGTATTGCTTTTGGATATTTTCTCTGTAATAAAATCAATAAAACAGCGCACTTTGGAGGCAATAAACCGCCTTTGTGGATACGCCACAAAGATGGGAATTTGCGAATGTATATAGGAAGTCAATATTTCTTGTAAAGCCCCACTTTCAAGGTGCTCTTTCACAACATAATGATGAAGCATCACTATCCCCAACCCTTCTAACGCCAAATTTACCATGGTTTGAGCATCATTCACTCTGATATATGGAACGAGAGTTATGGCTTCATTATTGAGAAATAAAAGCTGATTATCCGGCCTTCTCATGCTATGGGAAATGTAAC
>JACDGH010000232.1 GCA_013815395.1 Parachlamydiaceae bacterium | reverse complement strand
CTCTTATCTCGCCAATGGGCTTAATGTGGTCCGCTCCAGTAACAGCCATTACTTACCCTATTTTATCAGGCCTCTCAAGAGTTTACATTAAACCCAAACCTGCCTCCCAACAGAATGATTCCTTTCCCAATGCTATGATGCATACGATTGGATTGATTTCTTCTTCTGCCCACGAATTATTGAACTTGCTAGATGATCAAAATGAAGAATTAAGAAATATATGTAAGAATTTAGATTCTCACAATGAATTCACATTGGGTCACTTGAAAGATCTTAGAAGTGAGTTACTGAAAGTTGTAAAACAAAAACATGGAGTTATTGATAATGAAAACTCTAAGACAACAATCTCTGATCTCTGGTGGAATCTTGAAGGATTATTCCAAAGTTTAAATGTACTTATAAAAGTTCACAATCAAGCTTTTCAAGTCGATGTTCTTCCAAGAGATATTAAAGGAATCACCACACCCGCTTTTTCATCGCAACCTATAGGGGCTGTTTTATCTAATGTTTGGAATGAGGAGACATTCATAGCAACAATACAAGCAGCTGCAAGCAAAATAGCCCCCCCTACTCAAAGAGAAAAAGAATTAAGCTCAGTAATTGAACGGTCTAATCCTAATAAGAATGATCTCGATAACGAAGTTGAGGTTAGAGAAGAGGATTTAGGGCAGGACATAGCAGTGGAGAGAATAGGTGCAAGGGTTGAGGTTGAAGATAATGTTCAAATAATAGGTCAACAAAATTTTGAAATTGACGAAAATATTTTTACAAAACTTCGCGCCGCTGGGTTTTCCCAAACCTTGCAAACCAAAATAAAAGATTACACTAAGCGATTTGGTGATTTTAAAACATTATCCGAAGATATCAGAAAAAAAATTTACAACTTATGCCAAGAAGAAATTACTAATGATTTTATAGATAACCAGGCCCTTATTGACCGCGTATGGTTCAGGAAGAAGAAGGAAGATAAATTAAACAAAGGCAATTCAACTGAACCCTTTAATTTAGCAGCTCCTCTAAGATACATCTCAATGAGCCCTCAACAATGTCAAGCAAATTGGGAAGCCTGGAACAGCCTGAGTTTGCTTGAAGATCAAAATACTTTAGATGGTCTGATCGATTTAAAACAGAAGGTGAATGAAGCTGTAGCCAAGGCAAAAGCCTTAAAAGCCGTGTTGGCTTCTAAGTCAATTTTTAAAAAATTGGATGAGGGTTTGGGAAGAGGAGCAGCTAAAGTCTCGAAAGTAGCCCTGGCTGTTCTCCCCTACCCTATCACCACCCTTCCTACTTTGGCTGTAAATTATCCAATTTTAATTATCCCTCAAATTTTCAACCACACGTATTCTGAGGCATACAAAATCGCCTTAATAGGAACTGTGGCCTATGCCGGTATCTATACAGTCTCCACTATTTACTCATATTTCCATGATGCTATAGTAGGTAACAAAGAATATAATTCTTCTTTCTCAAATGCCATGATATATACGCTCGAAGGGATTTCTTCTTCCTTTCAGGAAATACAAGCACAAACGAGACAACCTGTTGACCAAAGACTTCTAGATCTAGCATCAAGCGATAATCTAACCTTGAAACAGCTATCCATTCTTATTAAAGAGCAATTGCCTAAGGTCAGAAGCCTGATTGATAATGCTCCTGATAACATCCAAAATAAACTTTATAAAATCTTAGATAAAATTAATGGTCTTAATGATAGTCTTGAAGATTTAAAGGTCTCCCAAAATGAGAGAGTTCAGAACTCACTCATTAACGCCTTTTCCGAATTTAAAACTTCTTCCGCTGATGATTTTATCAAAATTATTTTCGATAACTTTGTTAAGTCAGCCTTATGGTCGGAAGATACCTACATTGCTCAAATAAACTCCGAAGCATCAACTACTATAGAATCAGATGTAAAAGACTGGGAAGCAAAAAAAGTAGAGATGGCGAGAATTTATGAAACTTTAAAAGCTCTTAAAGTTGACTATGAAAATTTTGAAGCTATCGTAAAGAACCTTGATCCTAGCATTATCAGGGATTGGGATTTACAGAATTTAATCGAAAGAGAAAAAAATAATATTTCAATTTTAAAATCAGGCAGCCACTTCCAATCCTTCCATCTAGAAGGTGTGAGAGCATATAGACGGCATCTTGAAGTAACACGTGAATCGCTGTATTCAGAATTATCTTTAATTTCAACAATTAAACTAAAACAAGAGGATAAGGGTGATAAACAAGCACTCACCGAAACAATACATCGTCATTTTAACGAACTCCAAATGTCCGGTTTTTCCCAAAATTTTCTAAGTGAAATAGGAGAGGCCATTTCTCTTTGGGAACAGAAAATTAATAACCCTCTCACTTTATTAACAAAGTCTTTTGATGAATTAATGGAAAACATTCGCAAACGATGTCGCGAAGAAATTCTTAAAGATTTTAAAGTTAACCAGGACTTAATTAATGATGTGTGGTCTTCCAAAACTAATTCTAATACAAATCAAAAAGATTTAAGCTATGCCGCCTTAGACCCTAAAGTTCGAGAAACATATTCTAATGATTGGAAGAGATTTAAAAAAAGTGTTGGCGAAAATCACAATGCTCCACTGGAAGATCTCCTCAAATTAAAAAAACAAATTAACGAAACAATTGCTACAGCAAAAGCCTTGAAGGCTGTATTAGCCCCTAAATCAATTTACAAAAAAATAGGAGACCGCATAGGCGCTGGAGCAAAAAAAATCCAAAGTGTGACCGATACGGTTGTATCAGTAGCCTTACCTGTTCTTGCTTACCCAATAACTACCTATTTAATGACTTCCTCACCTTATAGGGTTGGTGAAAATCCTACCTTTATGGTCTATAAAGATCCTGGCTTTGCTAGCCACTTAAATAATCTATCACCTTTACCTGCCTCATATGCTCAGGGCTTAATGACTGCTCTTGCAGTTACTAGCGCTGTTAGTCTAGTTATCCATAGGGGTGGTGCTTTTTTCCCATTAAACCAAAAATCCCCTAATGATTCTTTTCCTGATGCAATCATGTATACCCTCGATCAGATTTCTTCTTCTTTCAAGGTTGTAGCAAAAGAACTATCTGTTGACGACCAATTTATAAACTTGAAAACAGCTCAAGAGCTGACCTTAAAAAATTTACCTTCTTTTCTCAGTGAAGAATTAGCTAAATTAAGAAAAGAGCTAGCTGAAAACCCTCAGATTCCTATTGAAGCTAAGACAAAACTTCATGAAACCTTTTATAAAATTACAGGTCTTGCTATTAGTCTAAACTACTTTATTGATGCTCATAATAAGACAATTAACAAAAAAATGACCTCACTTTTTAGTTCATTTACAGGACTGAATAAGAGCACCCAAGGAAATTTCTTAAAATCAATTGTTAGTCATCTAATAAATTCAGCCCTATTGTCTCCCGATAAAACGATAGCTTCAATAGAATCCCAGACTTCGCAATTCAATGAAAAAGATTGGATTGGTAAACAAATGCAAATTAGAAATATTTACAAAAATCTAATATCTTTTGAGGGGAGTTTTGATAAACTCAATAAAATTACAGATGACGAAAGTATAGTCCCATTGATAGACAAACACTCATTAGTTATCTCAGAACTTCAAAATGCTAGTATTATTGAATCTTTCGATCATGAAGCCTTAAATGCATATCAACAAACTATACAAAAAGCGAATGAAGACATCAATTCAACTTTAGATTTATATAAAGAGAATAAAAAATTAAAAACAGTAAGAAATGAAATTTTTAAAGAAATTAAAATATATACACATGAGCTCGAAAGCTACGAAACTAATCTTGATAAGATTAGCGAATACTATAATAGAGAGACCGAGAGTGAAAAATTGCGCGAGCTCCTCACAAGATACAAGACAGACCTTCAAGGTTTTGAAACAGAGATTGCCGTTAACAAATCTACTTTAACCCTTGATTCTTTAGAAAAAGACGAGCTTGTTAAGTATAAAAAGGCAGTTACAGAACAAATTCAACGCATGAAGCACACTCTGAGCTCTGAACAAGGGAAATTAGGGGATATTTCAAGAATTACTCCAGTTTATGAGGATTTTTTGCACAAATGCGAACAAGCTGAAGCAAGAATAGCAGAATTGAGAAAGAAACCGCGTCAGCTAATTTTAGCAAAAAAACTCGAAAAAGAGTTAGAAAACGCACGGAATTTCGAAGAAGTGCCTCTTAAAAATTTAATAAATGGCAATTTTGCAATTAAATTAATCGAAGCTTTAAGAAAATCTTCTCCAGCAGAGATAGCTTTAACATCACCTTTAGAGCAACTGAAAAAAAATGACTTGGCAAGTGAAAATTCGTTAAGTCAAGAAGAAATACAGCTCTTGCGTGAAGAATTTTTAGAGGGCATTCAATTAGAAATTGAAAAATCCAAGGATCAATTAACATCATGTCTCGAGAGTAGATTACCAACAATCAAGGATTATATCCGTGAGTCATGGCTTAAAAAAATTGAAACTATTATTAAAAGCAAAATATCCGAACTAGAGTCTAATTCCGAGCATTATATTATCCCTGGGCGTATTGGTTT
>JACDGH010000231.1 GCA_013815395.1 Parachlamydiaceae bacterium | reverse complement strand
GCTTTAGAATGTGGGTGTATTCCGATTGTGGAAAAAGGTCAAGAATATTTTTCTAATTATTATGGAGAACATCCATTTATTGCTATCGATTCCTGGGACCAGGTTCCGAGTCTTATGAGCAATCTCTTGGCTAATCCCGAACTCCTAGAACAGCGTAGAATCCAATGTTGTGCATGGTGGCAGGCTTATAAAAAAATGCTAAATGCTCAGTGGAATAATACCATTGGAACGTCGTTTCAGTGAACAATTTTTATTGAAGCTAAGGCTGCACATGGGGGATGGGTAGGGTAAAAACAATCCCTGCCCATCTATCCATGCCAATTGCAAATCTTCCGTTACTGCCAATAAGGAGCAACCCATTCCCAGCGGTGATGGTGGGTGGAAAGCTTCCAATAGCCTGGAATATAAGCAGTATGTCCTTGAGGACGCTCTGCCCATCTGCCACTGACCCACGCCCACGACCCATTCCATTGCCAATGTCCTTTTTGCCACACATAATTATTGCCAGGAGAAACAGAAGCTTCTTCGAAAAGTTCTGTGGGGGGCGCTTCTAAGGCATAAGGATTTATGACCGGCGTTTGAATATATTGCACAGGCTGAGGTGTGGGTTGCGCTACAAACACAGGTCGAGGAGCCTGTTGTTGTATAATCACTACGGGGGGTGGAGCTTGTTCCACAATGTACGTATGATGTGAATGAGCGTGCAAACTTTCTTTGCCAATAAAAAGTGTTGTGCAAATTAGAAGGTAGAATTTCAGCTTAAACATAGCTTAACCTTGGTTAAAAAAAAATTTAGGAAATTCCAAATAGGGTTCCAAAAATCTTTATAAGAAATTCTGATATTTTTTTATATGCGCATTTATTGAAAATGGAAAAAAAAGAGAATAAAATGAGCAAAAATGAAGAACCAATCCTTGGTTATGGCTGTTTTGATTGATGACCCACACCTACGGTTCCGCTCACTTGGGCTCGCTTTACCTATAGTGTGGGCTACAAAAAAAGATAAAAAAGAGCAAAAAGGAATAGAGATTTTAGCAATGTTCATATTAGAGGATACCACCCTGCCACTCTGTTATGTCTATGATTGTTAATGGTAGAGACTCACAAAGTAGATAGAGAGGTTAATTTTAAATCTGGATCTCTTACCTAAAAAAATATTTTTAAACCATGCCGAAATTTTTAAGGATTTCATTAAACTGGATATTATCTTCGGAACCTCTTTAAAGCCTTGTCCTTAATCTTTTTTGCTCTTTTTTATTTTTTTTTGTAGCCCACACTATAGGTGAAGCGAGCCCAAGCGAGCGAAACCGTAGGTGTGGGTCATCAATCAAAACCATTCTTAACCAGGGAGTGGTTCTTCGTTTTTGTACATTTTACTCTCTCTCTCTCTCTCTCTCTTGCAATTGTCTTTAAGAGGATAATCCTAATCCCTAGAATTAGTATCAAAATGTTATTGACACCCTTAGAATAAATCAATAGGTTGGTATTAATCCGAAATATCCCCTTTGTTGAGAGCTGTAAAAAAAATTATTCTCGATTTTACACATAAAGAAATATGAAATATCGAATCATTCTTAGATTTTTGGCGGCACTCACACTTGTTACGAGTGTTGGCTGCTCCACGTATCACTATTATCCTTCCGATTCACCTCCACCCCTGCCTCATTGTGTGGAAATTAAAAAACCCATTCGTTTGGTGCTTGTGCTTGGAGGGGGAGGTGCCCGCGGAATTGCGCATGTGGGAGTTTTGGAGGAATTGGAAAAGGCTAATATCCCTATAGATGTTGTGGTAGGCAGTAGTGCCGGCAGTATTGTGGGGGCATTATATGCCGATGGTGAAAGCACAGAGCATTTGAAAGAGGTTTTTTTGTCTCTAAAATCAAATTATCTCATGGATTTAAATCTATTTGCTTGTCGATATGGGTTATGCCAAGGAAGGACATTAAGGCGGTTTCTTGAAAATAATTTAGATGCAACCACATTTGAAGAGCTCAAAATACCATTTTATGCCGTATCGACAGATCTTTATTCTGGTGAACTTGTCCCCATTGGGGGAGGACCTATTGTGGCGGCGATAGAAGCCTCCGCAGCGATTCCTTTCATCTTCACTCCTGTCAGCTTGCACGGTCGTGTGTTGGTTGATGGGGGCGTAATAGACCCCTGTCCTGTTAGGGTCGCTAAACACTTCGGAGCCGACATAATCGTTGCTGTGGAATTGTGCAATTTGCTCCCCCCACGACTTCCTTCAAATCTTTTTGGAGTCGCTTGTCGCAGTCTAGAAATTACCTTTCTTTGGCAAAGTGAAGATTGCATTTCCACTGCCGATGTGGTCATCAGTCCTGAATTGGGAGAAGTAGGTTGTTTTGACGATAAATATCATGAAGCCATTTATCAAGCCGGAAGGGAAGCTGCCATAAAAATGATTCCGAAAATTCAAGATCTGTTAGCTAAAAAAGCAAAGGAACACGAAAAAGTGTCATACGAGAAGACACGCCTTACGAACGGTGAAGAAAATTCAACCAAAAATGGCGAAGATGATTCAAGCGATAATCTCATCCAAAAACCTGAACACTAATATGGCCCCTTCCTTATGTAAGGTGAGTTAAAATTGCATTTACAGGAGGGCCTAGGAGGAATGATGATGAATCTGAACTCGTCTTTAGACACAAATTCATCAGATTTTGTTAAAGCTAATCAACTTAAAAAGGCAGCTATAGAGGATTCTAACAAGGTTATTGATAGAATTGATCTTCTGATTGTAGGTTGGCGGAAAAAAATCAATGAGGATAAGTGGAATTCAGATTATCAATCAACATGGAAGCTAGGACGACTTTTATGGATGAATCAAGAAGGAGAGCAGCTGAATTTATCCCGGCATGAAATCATTAGTAATTTAAGGAAAGAGCAGAAGGGAATAAGAGTTTTGCAAAATGCTTTGGAGAAAACAAAAGACAGTAATGTCCAAGAAATTATAAAAATTTCCAAAGAGATTCTCAAATCTGTAAACGATTATATGCAAGTGACTGGAGTTAAGAATCTAAATTTAATGAATATGATAAGCGAACTTGATTTAGAAAGATTCGAGAGGGAGAAGGAAGAGATTATTCAATGTCTCTTTACGGCTTATAGTCGGCATGAGGAAGCTTTTGTAACTTTTAATACCCACCTCACAAAAATAGAGCAAAGTGATTCTTGGGAGATTAAATCAGATAAAGCATGCGAAGCCGGCTATAAGCCCTTTGAGCTAAAAATAGGAGATGCTGCTCCACAAGAGGGAGATAAACTGTCGCTGTGCCTTATAGCTAGAGTCAAGCAAAGTTTAATAGAGATAGAGGAAATGAAAAATATCTATGATGTTCTTAGAAACCTTGCGGTCATCGTTGATTTAAGTGCTAATCCAGAAATTTCAGCTTTAGAGGAATCTGGAGGCGAGTTAATCTATGGGAGCGATCTGCAAAGGAACATCCGGAATGTTCGGAAGAAATTTAATGATTTGGCAGAATTGTTGCAGGACATAAAGATTGCACCAAACTTGGAGCAAGCTAATAAATTTGCCAAGAAAATGGAGAATTTTAATAAAATGATCATCCGTTTAAGAAGCCGAGATGCGCTCACTTTATTATGAAAAGCGGCGCGGAGTGATGACAGGGATGGGAATTTCTAAAAGAGCTCCTGTATCCGAAAGGCTTAATACACATTTTTGAATGGGCTGCAAAAGAATATGCTTTTGCAAGAGAGAGCGGATCTGTCCTTCATTAAGCTCAATTCCCTTATATTCCTTCCAAAGGACAAAATTGCAGCCTTCGCGCCACTTAGAGCAGCCATATCCTCGATTTCCTTTAATAATAGGATGCTTGCATTTAGGGCACTTCCCATATTCTTCATAATTAATTTTTGAAATGTCAGTATCGTTGATGAGCTGATGCGTGAACTGCTCGATCCCACGCATGAAATCCACTGCTTGATATTTGCCTTGTTCCATGGCTTTCAGCTTTGATTCCCACTCCCCAGTCAATTCCGGGGATTTTAGGTTTGGATCTTGAATGATTGCAATGAGATAACGTCCCAAATCCGTGGCGGTTAATGCTTTATTTGTGCGTTGGATGTATTTTCTTTTTAAAAGTACCTCAATAATTGAGGCGCGTGTGGCCGGAGTGCCTATCCCTTTTTCTTTTAAAGCCTCTTTTAAGACTTCATCATCGACCTGTTTTCCGGCTGTCTCCATGGCGCCTAGTAACGTATTCTCTGAATAGTGTGCAGGAGGCTTTGTTTTGCCTTCATTGATGTAAGGACTATGTGCTCCCATTTCTCCAATTTGAAAAGCGGGGATTTTTTGCACATCAGCGCTTGATTTTTCATCTTTATGCTGTTCTGGCTGCAACGCTTCTGCCTTTTTCGGATAAAGAATGGTCCATCCAGGAACTAGGATATGGACACCTTTAGCCTGAAAGCAGTGTATGATGGCTTGTCCCTCGACCGTGGTTAATTCCTTAATGCAATTTGGATAAAAAGCAGCAATTAGTCGGGTGGTGATAGCATCATAAACGGCATGCGATTGGGGAGGCAGATTTATA
>JACDGH010000230.1 GCA_013815395.1 Parachlamydiaceae bacterium | reverse complement strand
CATAGGTACAAAGTGATGTTCACAAAAGCTGCAAAAATCAACCTTAACAAAGACCATATTAGGAGATTCTTTGCCCTGCTCATGGATATCATTGACGAATGTGATGCGAGGGAATGTATCTGCATTTAATCCTGAGAAAATTTCTTCTACGTACATTTTGGCAACGCGATAGGGTGTACGGGCTAATGATCCGTCGGATAGATCGAGTCCGAGAAGAACCATGATATCGCGGAATTTATCAGCAATAGCGTCAATTTTCTCTTCTTTAGAGAGGACAGGCAAATCAGTATTGATCGGCGAAGGGAAACGCGTCTTAATGGCCTGAAGAAGTGTTATTTCTGAAAGCTCGAGGTCTGTTTCATTCTCGAGAATCTTTAAGGGATTCATATATAGCTCTTTTTGCAAACTAGTCCTTATTTCAATGAGGGAGCCTTTTTAGCAAGATAATCTTCCAAGGTTCCATCGTGAAGGCATATTTTATCACCTTCGAAGGCGATGATTTTTGTGGCTACATGATCGATGAGGTCGCGGTCATGGCTCGCTATGATTACTGTGCCTTTGTATTCGTTTAAGCACCAGCCCAAGGCTGAGACAGCTTCGAGGTCCAAGTGGTTATTGGGCTCATCGAGAATCACAACGTTATATTCTCTCAGCATCATCCCAGCTATTATTAAGCGAGCAGTTTCTCCACCAGAAAGTGTAGCTACAGCTTTAAAAGCATCATCGCCAGCAAACAACATTTTACCCATGACGCTGCGTATTTCTTGATCGTAGATTCCGGGGCGTCGTTCTTTAAGCCATTCGAAAGAAGTGTTGTCAGTGCTTTTATCGACAACTTCATTGTGATTTTGGGGGAAGTAACCGATCACTGCTTGATGACCAAGTTCGACTATGCCGGAATCAGGCTCCAACACTTTTGCAAGCATTTTAAGCAAAGTTGTTTTACCACAGCCGTTCGTGCCAATAACGCCGATGCGGTCGCCACGATCAATTTCCATGCTGAAGCTAGGGATTACCTTTTTACCGTCGTAATCTTTGCGGATAGAGTCAACTTTCAGCACGATTTTACCTGGTGCTTTTTCAGTCAAAATAAAGCGAATATAAGGACGCTGGATGTTGGATTTTTTTAGTTCTTGGGGTTGTAGGCGCTCCATTTCACGTTTTCGCGATTGCACCTGGCTGGCACGTGTGCCGGCAGCAAAACGCGAGACGAACTCTTGAAGTTGGGCGATTTTTTTCTCTTTGGATTTAGCTTCTGACTCAGTTCTTTCGCGCACGGCTGTTTTAGCCATCACCATATCATCATAATTACCTGGGTAGATGATAATTGTTTCGTAGTCAATGTCAGCTATATGTGTGGTCACAGAGTTCAAGAAATGGCGGTCGTGGCTGATAACAATTAATGTGCCTCTATATTGAAATAGGAATTTTTCCAACCAGCCGATAGATTCTAGATCGAGGTGGTTGGTAGGTTCATCCAAGAGGAGGGCTTGAGGATCGCCGAAAAGTGCTTGGCAGAGCAGCACGCGGAATTGCATATCTGTTGGGATCGCGTGCATTCTTTGTTGAAAATATTCAGAAGGCATACCCATACCTTCGAGCAGCATTTCAGCATTTGAATCCGCAGAATAACCATCTTCTTCAGCAATAATCCCTTCGAGCTCTCCTAGTTGCATGCCCACATCATCACTCATTTCCACGTCGTAAAGAGCATCTCGTTTTTTCATAGCATCCCAAAGGCGTTTATTCCCCATGATGACTGCATCAAGCACCATGTTATCGCGGTAATCTTCGATGTTTTGGCGCAAAATACCTACGCGATCGGGCATCGTTATGCTACCGCTGGTAGGCTCTTCAAAACCCATGATAATTTTTAAGAGAGTTGTTTTTCCTGCGCCATTAGGGCCTGTTAAGCCATAGCGGTTGCCGGCGTTGAAGGTAATGGTGACATCTTCAAAAAGAACACGGCTGCCAAAGCTTTTGGAAATTTGATTGAGTGTGATCATAAACTGTCTTTAAGGGGGTTATTTGGGTAAATATTGAATGTTAGGTTAGCAGATGATAAGAAAAATTGAAAGCATAAAAAAATGAAACAAAATTGAAAAAAAATATAAAAAATAAAAAAATAGGTTGTTAGGAAGAATAGGGGCAACTTGCCAAAGCGAATTTCCATTTAGCACTGGTGAGGCTGGCAGGAAATGGCTGTCATAGTGGTTTGTTGTTAGATTAAGTTATAAATTTACGAAATGTCTTCTCCAATTAATCCGTCTCATTATGTCAATTCACTAGTTGATGAATTAACACAAAATTAATAAAAAATTAATATTAAATTAATAAACAAAACCTATGATATAGGTTAAATAATTTTTTAACCTGGGTTTAATATGTTTCCTTCTATAATTAGCTATCAATTAATTAATAACTCAAATTTAAACTTTTGCCCGCTAGAAAAACCAATAGTTGTAAGCCCTGTATTTCATTGTCAACAGACAGTAGCTTCTGAAAAAGAAAGTCAAAAAGTGTTTGCACCCTCAACCCGTTTGGAAAAAAAATCAGCACAACATTTATTTTGCGAGGCAAATAACGGAACATTTAACTCTCATTTTCACCCATTAGTGGCGAATGTAAATAAGCAAGTGGGGACAATTTTAGATCAAAATAATTTTAGGAATGTTAAGCCTGGCGATTGGATTTTTTTTAGTCACATTAATCAATTGACACATTTGGCAATTAGCAGACTACAGACATTTTTTAACTCCGAAAGTGAGTTAATGGACAACATCACGCATGTTGGAGTCGTGACAAAAGTAATTTCTTCTGACGTTATTAAAGTTGCAGAAAGTCCAGGTTACGGATATGCACTAGCTGAAAAAAAATATATTATAAAAGAATTATTTAATGATGAAGATGTACTTTTTGTTGCTCCATCAGAGATAGCTCGAACAAAAAAATCAAGTCAATTAGCCCAAATAATCAAGAGAATTGGACAAGAATGGATACCAGTCACCCTCGGAATTTCTAATCAGTATAACCTTAAAGGATTGCTCAAAATACCTTTTTCAGACAATGATTTTACAGATCACGACAAAAAAAGCATTATTGAAGCTTTTGTGGATCATATTTTCAATTCCCCACCTCAAAGTGATAAAAATGGAATTTTAAGCAATAAGCCGTATTTTTGTAGTGAATTTGCCCAAGAAGTCGCGCAGTTTAGCCGATTTCTAGAAGTGAATTCTATCAATGCAGAAATGATTAAAAAAGAAATCAGTGACAATGGTTTGGATATGCATTCACAGTATGGACGCGCGCAAATTGTAGAGTATCTTGAAATGCGTTGGGAAAAGGTTAATCTATGGAAAGAACTTTTACAAGATCCTTTATTTTCAATTCCGGCTCGTGTAGCCACTCCTGGAGCCTTGCTGGATTTAGCCCTACGCCATTCTTCTGTAATTCGAGTTCGAAATGGAGAGGTAAATGATCGCTACGAAGGTAAGCTCACCAAAGAAGCTTATCCAGAATATGTAGAATATTTATCGACCAAATTGTTAGACCGCTATCTAAAAGGGGAATTAATTTCTCCTGAAGATGGGGAAATTAAAAAAATATTAACTATTTTAGAAAATGAAATGCATTATAGCCGAGAAACATTGTCTTGTTTTATAAAAGATTGTTATCAAGTAAGTAATCCTTTAATTTGCATTGAAAAATGCTTGGAAAATACTTTATCTTGGCAAGAAAAATTTTCAATTTTTCTTTTATCGCGCGAAATTAATCGAGCAGTAGGTCAAATATTGCACCATCCTATGTTCATAGAATTTTTGAATAATCCTTATGATATTAAATGGCGAGATCCTTCTTTCATATATGCGATAGAATTGACGGTAGATTATATTTTAAGTAATGTTTTTCCATTAACTATAATAAATCCCTTTAATAGTGTTGAAAATGCCTTTGCCAAACATTTCGCTAAAAAATTAGATAAAGCGACATTATTTAAATACATTCCTTTGTCCTTAGCCTATGCTCCCCCATCCCAAGAAATTAAAAATTTTTTAAATGAAGAAAATATTCCTTCAGAAAAAATAGCAGAACATTTTTTTCATTTATTTTCGATGCTACAGATAAAAGGAACTTCTATTAAAAGTGAGCAAATGAAATTAGTTTTAAAAACTCTTCTTAAAAATGGCATCACCCAAAAAGAGCAATCGTGGATGGATCCAATTTTAAGTAAGGTTTCAAAAAATTCAGGGTATAGTAAAGAGACATTGGGATGCATTGGCGATACATTGTCTCAAAGTGAAGCAATGAGTACTGAAATTGAACAATGTTTGAAGGATACTTTATCGGCTCAAGAAAAAATGAAAGTTTTCTTATCGAATCAAATAATCACTTTAGGAACAGAGAATCTATTAAAAAATAGTCAATTTAAAGAGTTTGTGAGAACAGGTAAGATCGATCAAGGGATCAATCGAAATGTTGGGGAGCAAGAATTTTTAAATATTCTTTACCCTACAGACACAGCTTCCTATTCAGAAAGTGCGCAAAACTATGCGGCAAAAATCGTTTGTAGTAAAATGCTTCAAGGAGGCTTGCCTC
>JACDGH010000229.1 GCA_013815395.1 Parachlamydiaceae bacterium | reverse complement strand
TTTTGAAATAAAGTATTTTTAACTTTTACCTTCTTCTAACTACATACCAGGACGCCTAAGGTGATCTCCTGAATTGAAGGGCGGGGAAGATCCCCGCACTCCAGGGCTTCGCATATGCTAAAAAATTCTTTAGCTTAAAGGGCTTGGGCAGAATTAAAGGTCGCGGAAAAATCCGCGCCCTTCATGAAACTTCGCGCAAGTGTGCTAAATGCTTTATGCTTTTTGCTCTTCCACAACAATATTGAGCACTTTATTCGGCACAAAAATCACTTTTTTGATTTCTTGTCCATCGAGGAAACGACGGATACCTGCATGCTGCTTGGCAGCAGTTAAAACAACTTCTTCCGTTTCATCTTTGGGCAACTCAAATCTTCCACGCAACTTCCCGTTAACCTGCACCACATATGTCATAGTAGCGTCATACAAATATTGCTGATCAACTATAGGAAAGGGATGAGATCCCAAAGCTTCTTCACACTCCAGCAAACTCCACACTTCTTCTGCCAAGTGCGGAGCAAAAGGCATTAGGGCTTGTGCAGCCATTTTAACCACACTGCGGGGATACTCAGGAAGACGAGTGAATTCATTCATAAATTCCATCATTTTGGCGATGGCTGTATTAAACTGGAGCAACTCCAGATCTTTTTCAACACCTGCAATCAAACGATGGCCTAATTTTAAAGCTTCAGGCGATTCTACATCGGTTAATTTTTCCGAGACGGCCAAATCGTAAAAGCGAGCTAGAAAACGGCGACATCCACTGACGGCATCCGTGTTCCAAACCTTTTCTTTTTCTAGAGGTCCCATAAACATTTCGTATAAGCGCAAAGCATCGGCGCCAAACTCTTCAATGATATCATCAGGAGTGATCCCATTCAATTTTGATTTAGACATCTTCTCAACTTGGCTCTTTAACTCTTCACCATTTTCACGGTTAAAGTATTTACCATTTTTTTCCTGCACATCTTCAGGGGCCACATAGCCGCCGCCATTTTTCTGATAGGAGCGGGCTACAATGAGGCCTTGGTTGCGCAAGGACTGAAATGGCTCTAAAGTAGAGACTAGGCCACAATCGTATAAAACTTTATGCCAAAATCTGGCGTACATTAGATGCAGGACTGCATGTTCTACTCCGCCCACATATAAATCGACAGGTAACCAGTATTTTTCTGCTTCTGGACTCCAAGCCTGATCTTCGTTAAACGGATCGCAAAAACGCAAATAATACCAGCAAGATCCTGCCCAATTAGGCATCGTATTTGTTTCTCGCCAGGCTTTCTTGCCGGTTTTTTCGTCGAAAATTTCCACCCATTGCTTGGCTCGGGCCAATGGACTTTGCCCATCCCCGGTAGGCTTATATTCACTCATCTCAGGAAGCGTAAGAGGTAATTCATCCAAGCCTAACACACGCTTAGATCCATCTTCATAATGCAAGACAGGAAAAGGTTCTCCCCAATAGCGTTGACGCGAAAACAACCAATCGCGCAATTTATAGCAAACATTTTTTTTACCTAGACCTTCTTTTTCCAACCATTCGGTAATACGGGCTTTCGCTTCAGGAATCGTTAATCTTTCTAAAGAAATATCGCTATTCTGACTATTAACGTAATCGCCTTCACCTGTCCAACATAACTCCCCGCTTAACACGAGATTTTGGACATCTTCTGCCGATTTACCTTCAGGAAGAGACTCGGGATGTGCCATTGGATCGGGTCTTTTCACAGGAATCACTGAAAGATCGAATTTTTTTGCAAATTCAAAATCACGCTCATCATGGGCCGGCACAGCCATGATTGCGCCTGTACCATAACTCATCATAACATAATCAGAAATCCATATTGGGATAGGTTTTCCATTTACAGGATTGATCGCAAAAGCACCCAAGGGAACGCCTGTTTTGTCCTTATTCAACTCTGTGCGATAAAGGTCGGTTTCAGCTGCAGCCATTTTTTGGTAATCATTAACCGCCGCAAGCTGGGCAGGAGTTGTAATTTTTTCAACCAGCGGATGTTCCGGAGCTAATACAACAAAGGTTGCTCCAAACAACGTGTCTGGACGAGTAGTAAAGACGGAAATTTCCTCATTAAAATCCTTGATCTTGAAAGTGACATTCGCGCCTTCACTTTTACCGATCCAATTAATCTGCAGCTTTTTCAAACTTTCTGGCCAATCGATCAAGTCGATATCTTGAATCAAGCGGTCAGCATAGGCTGTAATTTTTAATATCCATTGCCTGAGCGGACGCCGTTCAACTGGATACCCACCTTCTTTGGACTTACCTTCTTCCACTTCTTCATTGGCGAGAACAGTGCCTAGTGCTGGACAATAATTAACTATAGCCTCTGCCTCGTAGGCGAGCCCTTTTTCGTAGAGCTTAGTAAATATCCACTGAGTCCATCTATAATAGGATGGATCACTTGTGGCAAACTCGCGATCCCAATCGTAACTAAAACCCAAGGCTTGCAGTTGGCGCCGAAAATTATCGATATTTTGTTGAGTGGTGATCGCCGGATGAGTTCCAGTACGAATAGCGTATTGCTCAGCTGGCAAGCCAAAGCTATCCCATCCCATAGGGTGAAGGACATTAAAACCTTTTTGCCTTTTATGGCGGGCTACAATATCTGTGGCAGTGTACCCTTCGACATGTCCCACATGCAATCCCGAACCTGAAGGGAAAGGGAACATATCCAAAACGTAGTATTTGGGTTTTTGAGATTGGTTTTCAGCTTTGAAAGATTTGGACTCTAACCAGAATTTCTGCCACTTGCATTCAATTGCTTTATGATCGTATTTTTTCATGTAAGTTGATTTTTGTGTGTTGTTTTGGTGATTTATGCTATTATCAAAATTTATTCGATCATAACAAAGAAAGCCTTAAAACTCTATGCCAAAAGAAAGCAAAAAGTCAAAAAAAAAAACAACTTCAGCCGAACTTCAAGTAACTCCAGCATCAAAATTATTTAATAATATTTTGAAAACTGTACAACAGTTCGTTGAAGGTAAAAACTTCAATTCTTTATCACAAGATGAACTGATGCAAAAATTGCATTTACCAGAACAGCATCGTGATCTTTTAACTGAAGTCATTAATTCATTAACCCATCAAGGTTATCTTGAATCAACGCGTGGACGCTTATCTTTAAAGAAATCATCAGCTGATATTATCTTAGGGATTTTGAGGTTACACCCCCGTGGCTTCGGATTCGTCAAGCCGGAAAATGCTACTATAGAAACCCAAGATATTTTTATCCCAAAGCATCTTACGATGAATGCGGTTGATGGCGATTCAGTAGAGGTCATAGTCAATCACGATGTGACACATGATAAAGGACCGGAAGGAAAAGTTGTAACGATTACTTCTCGCAGCCGCACCCATTTGGCCGGCATCGTTAAAGCCATAGCACGCGACAGAACTCCTGTAGCCTATGCCCCTATGTTAGGGATGTCTCAGAATATTTATATAGAATCAAACGACTACCCCCCTCTGGTAGTTGGTGATCGCATTGTCATGGAAGTGATCGAATGGGGAACCAAAGAGTCTCCTACAGTATGCAAGCTTTCCCATCGCTTAGGTCACATTTCAGACAGTTCTTGCGATATTCCGGCAGCCATTGAAGAATTTGCTTTGCGCAATGAATTTCCAACTAGAGCGATTGAAGAAGCAGGTGAATTTGGGACTATTGTTTCTAAAAGTGAAATAGCGAAAAGAGAAGATCTTCGATCTCTGACCTGTTTTACGATTGATCCGGACACTGCCAAGGATTTTGATGATGCAATTAGCGTATCTAAAGACAGCAATGGGTTTTACAGTCTAGGTGTGCACATCGCCGATGTCTCTCACTATGTTCGCCCAGGTACAGCCCTTGATATTGAAGCTCAGATGCGTTGCAATTCCACTTATTTCCCAGGTTATTGCTTGCCGATGTTGCCAGGCGAATTATCGAATAATCTTTGCAGCTTAAAAGCAAATGTTAATCGCTTGACTGTTTCTGTCTCCATGACGATCGACCCTCAAGGTAATGTTCTTAATCACCGCATTTTCCGCAGCGTGATCAAAAGCTCTAAACGCTTTACTTATCGGGAAGCTAAAGAGGTGCTGGATGGCAAAAAGAAAAGTTCCCATCTACCTACTTTACAATTGATGGTTGAACTTTGCGGTTTACTGAAAAAGCAGCGTTATGATCGCGGCAGTGTGGAATTTGCACTGCCTGATTTGGTTGTGATTGTCGATGAAAAAGGGATGCCTACCAAGACTGATTATGTCACTTACGACATCACCCACCAATTAGTCGAAGAGTTCATGCTTAAAGCCAACGAGATGGTTGCTTTGCATTTGAGCGAAGCTGGAAAAAACCTTACTTACCGCATTCACGATGTCCCTTCTGAAGACAACATGAAAGACTTTTCCTTACTTGCCGGTGTTTTTGGTTTTACCCTTTCAGAAAAGCCAAATCCTCGTGAGATTCAAAAGCTTTTTGAAGAGGCTATGGAGACTTCATATGGTCCGTATTTAGCCACTAGCTACATTCGCCGCATGCGACTCGCAGTTTATTCCGCAGAAAACATCGGACATTATGGCCTAAGCTTAACGCATTAT
>JACDGH010000228.1 GCA_013815395.1 Parachlamydiaceae bacterium | reverse complement strand
CTTTTCATACTTTCAACTAAATAAGAGCAAAGTGAGAAGCGCACTGAAGTAATGAATACCAACCAATAGCTTGATAAACGCGGAGTTAAAACAGGAACATTGATGATCCAACGTTTTAAATTTCTAAATTTTGCATATTCGAGCATTAAATCTTTAAAAGTAAAGATCTCTAGACCCCCAATGTCAAATACCTTATTAAAGCATTCTGGCTTAAGAAGTACCCCTGAAAGATAAAAAAGCACATCGTCAATAGCAATCGGTTGGCATAGGGTATTGACCCATTTTGGGGCAACCATCACCGGCAGTTTTTCAGTCAAATCCTTAATAATTTCAAAAGAAGCACTTCCTGCACCAATAATGATGCTGGCTCGCAAAACAGTGAGTGGGATAGAGCTTTCTCTTAGGGCATTTTCTACTAATAAACGGGACTTCAGATGAGGTGATAATGTTTTTTCATCATTAATAATGCCCCCTAAATAGATAATCTGCTTGATCTGGGTTTTCTTAACACCTTTAATAAATTGTGCCACTACCTGTTGTTCGGTGTCCGCTAAATTATTGGTAATGATTTCAGACATAGAGTGAACAAGGAAGTAGGCGGCTTCAATATCTTCTGGAATATTTTTTAAAGTTTCGGGATTTTTTAAATCCCCCCAGATGTAATTCAGATTTAATTTATCATCAGCAAAAACTCTTATTCCTTTAATGCGACAAAGGGCATAAATTTGATGACCTTGGTTTAAGAGATAAAGAATCAATCTTTTCCCTACAAATCCTGAAGCTCCTGCAATGAAGATTTTTGCCATTAATGATTACCCCAGATTGAAATCATTGAACTTAATGAAAGCATGCCAATGCTCCTTAAAAAAATATAATTGTCATACAAGACTTCTTTGTTTTCAAATGTATAGGTAGATACAAAAAATGTATAGAGTCGATTTTAATTTAGGAGTGAGTAAAAGTTATACAGAGGAATGGACGATATGTCAGAAAGCAGGGCGAGACTAGGCTGGTTAATTTAAGTAAAAAAAACTTAGGCTTTGTTTTCTGATTTTCGTCTCGTTTTGATGAAATTAAAATCTAACACCCTTCACTTGAACCTCTTTACGTTTAAAAAACATTGTGATAGAACAACTTATATTACAAAAAAATTATAGGCAATGCATGTCATCATTAGTATCTCAAACATCTTTAAATGATCGGCCTTTTTCAGGCACATCTTTAACACACCCCCACTCAGGCATCCCCATCCTACAACCAAATTCAGATTGTCTTCAAACTCTTCATATCCAGGAAATCCAAAAAAATATATTCGATTCTATAAAATGGAAAAAGTTTTTTGGAGTTGAAGTGGAATCACTTGCATTAGACAAAGAGTTTTTAATATTTTGGTTTTCTCCAGATTCGATTTATCCAAACAAATTAAATTTTGAGACTCATCATTTTCCTGTTCTTCGTCCGGCCACTATAATAAAAAGAACTTCTTCAAAAGACACTTATGAACCCTCATCTATTTCCTACGACCCATACAATTTTCAAAAACTGACAGAACTAACAAAAAAAACTCTAAGAACTTATATGTTTCAAAAATTAGATAAAAAAATGGCTAAAACTACAAATGAGCCCTATTGGATTGTGGCGCGCAAAGAATTTCTCTTTAAAGGACTTTCTGCCACTGATCAAAAGCAATCCTTAAAAGAATTGAATGAAAAGACAAATGTGAATTACGAAGAATTTCCTTCTGCTATTGACCTCAGTACCATTGCCCTTGTACAACATATAGTTGCAAAAAAATGTTTTTTCCCTAGTGATGCAAGTGGTTCAGTGACATATAGTCGCTGCAAAGAGAAGGTTTCAATTCTTGAAAATAAACCTCATGTACAAATGAGCTGTCTTAATGAAAATGCTGAGCATGCATGGCAAGGCATGCGGTTTAATGCAAAGGGTGACATGGCTTTGAAAAAAGTCGGGATGGCCGCCTTAAAAAAATTCGCTTGCCATCCAGATGGAAATCCAAATAAAAAAATTAATGAAGAAAATGATGATGGGTGGATAATCATCAATAATACAGCTATGAGACCACCTGGAGAACAAAAAGAATGAATGAACCTCTTTGGATTTGGATTACTTTCAACGCGTTCATCATTTTTTTATTAGCAATCGATTTATTCGTACTACATCAAAAAGACAAAGTGATTAGCTTAAAGGAAGCTTTAATCAATAGCTCAATGTGGATAGCCATTGCTTTGTTATTTAACTTAGGAATTTATGTATTTCTCGGCAAAGAAGATGCTCTTAATTTTCTCACAGGTTATTTGATTGAAAAAGCATTGAGCATAGATAATCTTTTTATTTTCATTCTCATTTTCAAATATTTTCATACACCCAAGCAATACCAGCATAAGGTTCTTTTTTGGGGAATTATAGGTGCTATTATTGTGCGAGCAGTGTTTATTGTATTTGGAGTGAGCATCGTCAGTGCTTTTCATTGGGTATTATATCTTTTTGGCGCCTTTTTAGTTTTTACAGGTATTAAAATGGCTTTACCTCAAAATGAAGAAGTCCATCCAGAGAACAACCCACTCGTTAATCTAGCCAAGAAGTGGACATCTGTTACAGATGAATATCATGGAAATAAATTTTTTATTAAAAAAAAAGGTCAATGGTGGGCCACTCCCCTATTTTTAACATTGCTAACCATCGAATCCACAGATGTGATTTTTGCTGTCGATTCAATCCCTGCCATCATGGCAATAACCCTAAATCCATTTATTATATATTCCTCTAATATATTTGCCATTCTAGGATTGCGTTCGCTATATTTTGCGTTAGCTCACTTGATGTCGCTCTTTAATTATTTAAATTATGGATTGGCAGCCATTTTAATTTTTATTGGGATGAAAATGTTAATCGAACCTTTTATTATAATCCCTATCTTTTTTTCGTTAGGATTTATTATCGTAGCCATTGGCATTGCTATAACAGCCTCAATAATTAACCCTAACCAAAAAAAACAATAAAAAATTTATACTTGGGATGTTAGTGTGATATTCATGTTTACGATATATGGATTAATAACATACAATTTACATTTTAGATTTATAAAAAAGGGCAAGATAATGTTTATTATAGATGAATTAGAAAAAAAAATCCAAAAACATGAATTAGCTTTTCAAGAACTCCTCATTAAAACTGACAGTCTTAATGAGCAAGTTGATGATCTTCTAGGTGAACTAAAAGTTTCCCCGGAACAGCTGACTGCTTACATTGAGAACAAAGAAAATTTTAGTGAAGAAAACTGGCAAATCATTGTTGAACAACGACAAGCGCTAGATGAAAAGTTAAAAACGGAACTGGCAAATATTCGCAATCCTCTAAAGAACAAGAAAACCTATTCTGAACGAATTGTTCCCCAGCATTGGCTTTTCGTTAGGTAGAGCGAGCGAAAACAAAAGGGACTTAAAGGACATAAAGGACGTAAAGGACTTAAGGGACACAAGCCTGAAGCAACCTCCAGGATTAGATTTCCTTTCGTCCTCTATGACTATAACCTTTTTCGTCCTTTACGTCCTTTATGTCCTTTATGTCCTTTACGTCCTTTATCTTAATAAGACTTAGCCAAAATCACATCTAAAACAGACGGTCGGCCAGTTAAAATGCATTTCCCTTCTGTGCCACTTTGTTCCAGAGGAAGACAACGGATCGAAATTTTTAATTCTTCTAACATTTTTTCTGTTTCCGCATCACCACACCATTTCGCCAGCACAAATCCGCCATGAATCTCAGGTTTGTCGCTATTTTTTACAGTAAAAAATTCTTTAAGCTCCTCAAATGTGGTGATATCCGAGCGTATATTAGCCTCTCGATGTTGCTTTGCTTGCGTATAGTAAATCTTTTGAATAGATTCAAGCATCGCTAACGCTTCTTCAACAATATGATCTAAGCCAACTTTCACTTTTTCCTTATGAGGCTTATCTCGTCTACCCACCATCATGACTTGCCCTTCAATATCCCTTGGCCCTATTTCAATGCGCAAAGGCACCCCTTTCTTGATCCACTCCCAATTTTTTTCTCCGCCGCGTTTATCGCGTTTGTCAATAAAAACAGAGATAGGCTGACCATAAAATTGGCTCTGCTGCAAACGTTTGGCTATTTCTTCAGCATAGGCCAATACCTGCTCTTCAAGCTCGGGTTTAGGGATGATTGGTAAAATGACTATTTGCTTTGGGGCAATGCGAGGAGGCAAACGCAAGCCATCATCATCACTATGGCACATGATCAAGGCCCCAATTAGACGCGTACTCACACCCCATGAAGTTGTGAAGGCATACTGCATTTGCCCTTCTTTATTACTAAAACGAATATTAGAAGATTTAGCAAAGTTTTGTCCTAAATAGTGAGAAGTACCCCCTTGCAACGCTTTGCGATCTTGCATCATTGCTTCCAAGGTATAGGTGCTAACGGCTCCAGGGAAGCGCTCGCCCGGAGATTTTTCGCCAAGAATAACAGGAATAGCTAAGATCTCTTCAACTACTTCACGATAAACTTCTAACATTTTCAGTGTTTCTTCAATAGCTTCTGGCTCATTAGCATGCACTGTATGTCC
>JACDGH010000013.1:14551-21619 GCA_013815395.1 Parachlamydiaceae bacterium | reverse complement strand
CTCATAATTACCCCTCCAGTGTTTTGTTGATCTAAAACACTATTTAACGGAGGGGTCTTTTTTTTTCAAATCACCTGAAATCCGGCATAGGAACTCTGCGTTTCCCCCTTAGCCTCTAAAACGTATATAAACTACCTAAGTAATCCCCGCCCCCAATTCTTCCCAAGAACCCTATTTTTATCATCCACTTATCGTTCCTCTCCGATTCTGTGCCCCTAGCCTAAAACGCATAAACTACCCTATGCAATCCCCGCACCCAATTCTTCTCAAGAGAACCAAAATCAATTGCTTATATCAATGCACATATCAATTCACTTATTGATTATAAACAACTAATGTGATATAATATTATACAATTAGTTTTAAAATACTTTACTTTTGAGGAAACATGCAACCCACTTCAAAATTCAATACCCTGGCAACAGGCTTGGCTATGTTTTCGATGTTTTTCGGGGCTGGAAATGTTGTTTTCCCTTTAGCGCTCGGACAAATTGCCCAGGATAAGAATTTTTTTGCAATTTTGGGAATGTTGATTACAGCAGTCGGTGTTCCTTTTGCCGGATTGCTTGCAATGACATTATATAATGGAGACTACAAACGTTTTTTTGGGAGAATAGGCAAGGTGCCAGGCTTCTTCCTAGCTGCAGGTATTATGGGGTTAATAGGTCCATTTGGGGCAATGCCACGCTGTATTGCATTATCCTTTTCAACTGCCAAAATGTTTCTAGGCAATGTTTCGTTACCTATGTTTAGCATTGTTGCTTGCCTATTGATTTGGGTATTTACTTTTCGACGCACAAATATAGTTTCTACTTTGGGTTATGTTTTAACTCCGCTGCTGCTCGGCTCTTTAGGCGTCATCATCATCTGCGGCTTTGTCGATTCGCCCGCAGCCCCTTTGTCCACGCATGAAAATTTTGATATTTTCTTAAAAGGTTTAAAAGACGGCTATCAAACGATGGATCTTCTGGGTGCCTTTTTCTTTTCATCCGTCATTATTGCTAGCTTAAAGAAGAATATTGAACCTAACGCACCTAACTATTCAAAGCGTTTAATGATCTCTGCACTTCAAGCTACAGCGATTGGTGCAGGATTATTAGCCTTGGTTTACGTGGGTTTTAGCTATATAGCTTCATTTCACGGAAGTGCGCTAAAGAACATCAGCTCAGATGAACTTATTAGTGTGATCGCTGTGCATGTGCTTGGACCCAAAGCTGCTATGGTTGCCTGCATTGCTGTTTCCTTAGCTTGCTTAACCACGGCAATTGCCCTAGCTGTAGTTTTTGCCGAATTTGTGCAAAAGGAAATTTCAGGGAATAAAATTAACTATAGTTCAGCCCTGATTGGAACTTTAGTCGTGACATTCTTTGTATCCACCTTAAACTTTACCGGAATTGCTGCTTTTTTATTGCCTATCTTGCAGGTATGTTATCCGGGATTAATTGTCCTTTGCCTGGTAAATATCGCCTACAAACTAAAGGGATATGGCCGAGCAAAGGAACTTCATTAGCTTTAAACTACCCCCTGGTTAACATAAACAGCCAGTGGCGGTTTGCAATGCTTGACTGAAATTTTGCTGCTTCTCTTTTTCATCTGTTCGGTAGATATAGCCCAGGTAAATAATATCATAAACCGAAACAGAGGAAGCGGCTAACTCAGAGGAATGCAATTGAAACTTAGCTAATGCACGCGCTATCTCCTCTTTCAATAGAGGATCTTCTGCTTTAACCATAGCAAAAACAAAATTGTTTTTTTGCTCAATTTTCAAACAACCTTTGCCATCTACTTTACTTTGCTCAATCGACTCCAGTAACATCAAAAATAATGTACTCACCGCTTCAGGCTCCAGCAAAGTGCGCATAATTATCGGCGTCAAGGAATAGAAAAAATTATCCAAAAAGTGATCATTGAATTTTGAAGTATTTGATAATAATTCTTTCACTTCACAAAGGAGCTCGTTCTGTTTGGAAATTATACCCCCATTGAAGTCACGAAACTCTCCAATAACACGGTCGAGTTCGGAAGCCACAGTTTGCCGAGCCTTATTTAAATCAATGGAATGATCAAAACGTAAAAATTGATCTTTAGATAATTTTATTCTAAAGACAGTCGCTTCCTTCTTATACCTACCACGCAAGTTTCCTGCTACCTGGCAGCGATCTTGTATATACTTTAAGGAAGGATGAGCGTTTTTAAACATTTCTTGGATAGACAATGTGTCCGGTTTTAAAACACGGACCAAGATCACTGTATAAAATAAATGCGTATAGGTTTGTTCATCGAATGAAATGAACACTTGCGGGATATCGCGCACATATTTAATCTGATTGCTTAAACTTAAGATATTCCGGAAAATCTCTTCTTCATTGCGCGGCATAAATACTGGATGCATCACACACTCAACACAATCTTTTAAGTCGCCAGGAAGCCGTGCACGCAACAGTTGAATTTCATCGTAAGTAAAATCTTTTTCATCACTTTTTTCTACTTCAAGATATAGGGTACATATTAATTCCGAACCGCGCCGGTTAGCAAAAAATGAACTTTCAACATCTTGCACCTTAGGAATATAGTTTTGAATGGCTTTCAATAAGTGAGCTTTGTCAAAAATCTCTTTATCCCTAAAAAAATTGACACCTACAACAATTGCCAACACTTTTCTTGAACCTATCGACGAATTCAAGCAAGCTCTAAATAACTTTAAATTCAGATGACGTCTATGCGGCGCAGTCTTAACAGCTTCCCTTAACCATTTGCGATATAAATAATGCAGGGCGATAATGCGGCTTAGATGGCGACAAGCTCGTGCTATTTTAAATTCCTCACGGCACATAACAAGAACGTGTTGCATTTCAGCTAGAACATCGCTATCGAACTCTTTTGGCGAATAATTAATTAAATAAGCCAAATCCTCTTGAATGATTGCCGTCTTTTCGTCGGTAGAAAGACCTTTGATTTCAAGGATACGCCGCGCATAGCGACCAGATTCTATCCCTAATCGCAATTCAGTTTCTAAAAGAGGCAGATTTCGTAAAATTTGATCTACCTCAAACTGACTTTCAATATGAATCTTGATTTCACATAGAGTAAAAATCTCGTCACTAAGGTCCATCATGCGAAAATCCACCGCATAAATTAAACTCACATTCAAGCGCTTGTCTGGCACCAGCCAATTACTAATAATTTCGAAAAAAAACTTAAATGCATTAGCGCGGTACTTCGATAGGAAAAAGAAAGACATTTCTCCGGGCAAAGCACGATTTTTACGCAAAGTGGTAAAAGGTAAAAAAGCATGAAATATGTGCTGTAAATCTTCTAATTCTAGATTACTGCCAGTCAATGAAGTAATCGCTGGATCTGAAAGAATTTCATGCAAAATATAATGGATCGTTTCACGATAAAAAGCATTATACGCACAGCCGCTTTCAGACTCAAAAATAGGCTGAATATCGGGCAAAACAAAATTACAGACTGTGCCACCATTATTACTCATAAACAACCTTCTTCTTCATAAAATCTTTGTAGGGAATTAGACCTTTCAGGTTGAAGGATCATCGTCCCTGAATGCTTGCCGGGCTCAAAATCGTGAAAAGAGCGCACATGCATAGGCATCCCATTTTTAGAGGCCAGGCTAACACTTCTTGATTGCAACACTTGCGCGCCCTTTTGAATGATCCGCTGAGCGTCGGCATAAGTTAATTGCGACAACAAAACAGCTAATGGATTTACCTTGGGATCTTCAGAAAACATACCGGAAACATCCTTAAAAAACTCCACTTTAGAGGCGTTTAAAGCAACAGCCAGCGCCACAGCAGAGGTGTCCGAGCCTCCCCGCCCAAGTGTCGTAATCTCCCCATTTCGACTAACACCTTGAAATCCAGCCACAATTGCCACAGAACCGGCGTCAAGAACTGATAATAAACGATGCGGCCTAACATCAACAATCCGGGCATCTGAATGATTACCACAAGTAATGATCCCCGATTGACTGCCAGTAAAGCTGATCGCCTTATGATTTTGGGCGGCTAATGCCATTGCTAAAAGAGAAATACTGATGCGCTCTCCCACACTAACTAACATATCATATTCACGGCGTGGAGGATTCTCATTCACTTGCTTGGCCAAAGTGATCAATTGATCAGTAGTATCTCCCATAGCACTCACAACAACTGCTATGCGTTGATATTCGTGCAATCTCTGTACGATAATACTTGCAATCCGAGAGAATTGTTGCGGCGTAGCAACTGCTGCTCCGCCAAATTTCATGACTAATGTATTCATATAAATAGAAGAATACTCAAAATGGAGGTCATGAGTCAATTACTATTGCTTTCTTTCTTTAGCCTCTGGTAACATAGATGCATTAGTATGCAAATAAGGAGTTACCTTTAAATGTCAAACCCAACACAATACACCTGGAATGATAGCAACATTGTCGATGATGTCGCTTTTCAGGAAAAAGATGCAGAATTATTTAAAAGCCTTTTAGAGAAAAAAGAACAGGCTCCTAAAAATAGCGCCTCACTTATTCCGGGCACTATTTTAAAAGGACGTATCGTAGAGTTCACAAAAGACCATGTCGTTATTGACGTTGGCCTAAAATCTGAAGGCCTAGTGCCAATTCAAGAATTTTCCAACCCATCCGAACTTGTGCTCGAAGGTGAAGTTGAAGTTCTTTTAGATCAAGCAGAGGACGACAATGGTCAAATCGTTCTTTCCCGTGAAAAAGCTGAGCGCTTACGTCAGTGGGAATACATTCTGGAGCATTGTGAAGAAGGTTCTATCGTTAAAGGACGCGTCCTTCGCAAAGTTAAAGGCGGCCTAATGGTCGATATCGGAATGGAAGCCTTCTTACCAGGCTCTCAGATCGATAATAAGAGAATTAAGAATCTTGATGATTATATTGATAAGACTTTTGAATTCAAAATTCTTAAGATCAATATTGAACGCAAAAACGTGGTTGTTTCACGTCGCGAATTACTTGAAGCCGAAAGAATTTCTAAGAAAGCCGAACTTCTTGAAAACATTAAAGAAGGCGATGTTCGCGAAGGTATCGTTAAAAACATCACTGACTTTGGCGTATTCCTAGACCTTGATGGAATTGACGGCTTATTGCATATCACCGATATGACATGGAAGCGTATTAAGCACCCATCTGAAATGGTACATCTTGGCCAAAAACTTGAAGTAATGATCCTTAGTGTTGACAAAGACAAAGGGCGCGTTGCTTTGGGCTTAAAGCAAAAAGATGCAAATCCATGGGATCAAATAGAGAAGAAATACCCACCAGGCACACGTGTTCGCGGTAAAATCGTCAATCTCCTTCCTTACGGCGCATTTATCGAGATTGAAGCAGGCATTGAAGGCTTAATTCACGTTTCTGAAATGTCATGGGTAAAAAATATTACTGATCCTAACGATGTTGTTAAGAAAGGCGATGAAGTTGAAGCTATCGTATTATCAGTGCAAAAAGAAGATGGTAAAATTTCACTTGGCCTAAAACAAGCCGAACATAATCCTTGGGATGATGTTGAGAAAAAATATCCAATCGGTAGCAATGTTAAAGCTGAAATCCGCAGTCTAACTAACTACGGTGCTTTTGTCGAATTAGAACCAGGTGTCGAAGGCTTGATTCACATATCTGATTTAAGTTGGATCAAAAAAGTATCGCATCCTTCTGAAATTTTAAGAAAAGGCGATGTCGTTGATGCAATCATTCTATCTGTTGATAGAGACAGCAAAAAGATCACTCTCGGTGTTAAGCAATTGAGCAATAACCCATGGGAATCGATTGAGAAGACAATGCCAGTAGGGACTTTGGTAAAAGGTAAAGTAAGTAAAATCACAGCATTTGGCGCATTTGTCGAACTTGACAGCGGCATCGAGGGCTTGATCCACGTTACCGAATTATCCGATCAAGCTTTTGGCAAAGTAGAAGACGTTGTTTCTAAAGGCGATGAAGTGACAGCTAAAGTCATTAAACTCGATCCTGAGCATAAGAAGATTGCTCTTTCCATCAAAGAATATTTGATCGAAAAAAATCAATGCAATCATGACGACATCGTTCTCACGACAACCAAACGCAAGAAAAAAGAAACTCTAAAGGACCTTGAAAGCGTCCAAGAGACTTCTGGAAGCAATGATGAACATTCAGGATCTGAACAAGAATAAACTGAATATCATCTAGCATTCGAGCTAGTGCAAAAAAGCAGGTGTTCTATAAAAGGAACATCTGCTATAATGAGCACTGGAAAATTGTAGCAGTTGACAAACTCTTAAACACCCCCCTGGTTTACGCTCCCGTAATGTGTTGCAAACTCTGTGGAAATCAAGGGCCAAAAGTAGCAGAAAAGGCATACAATCGAATTCCCATCCATAAGTTTTAGAGGCTAACATAATGAACAAAGATCTCATTGCAATCTTTGAATACCTAGAACGTGAAAAAGGTATCAAACGCGACATCGTCATCAGCGCCATCGAAGAATCTTTGCGTGCAGCTGCTCGCAAAAACATTACCGGCGCCTCCAATGTCACTGTCAAAATTAATGCTAAGACAGCCAATATCGACGTATTCTGTGAAAAAGAAATTGTCGAAGATGTTGAAGTGAGTGCTCAAGAAATTTCCCTTATTGACGCTAGGGAAATTGATCCTGATGCTGAAATTGGGCAATTCATCGATGTTATTGTCACTCCAAAAGATTTTGGTAGGATTGCTGCGCAAAAAGCACGCCAAATTATTACTCAAAAACTGCGCGGTGCAGAACGCGATGTCATTTACGAAGAATACCGCCACCGCCTCAATGAGCTAGTTTCCGGTACAGTCAAGCGCTTTGTCAGAGGATCTAATCTAGTCATCGATCTAGGCAAAGTGGAGGCTATTATGCCAACCAGACAATACCCAAAAACTGAAAAATATCATATCGGCGAAAAAGTACTAGCAGTCCTATTAAGTGTTAACGATACTGAAAATGGCGGCGCTGAAGTCATTTTATCCCGGAGTCATCCTGAATTTGTTAGACAACTAATGATACAAGAAGTTCCGGAGATTAACGACCGAACTGTGATCAT
>JACDGH010000013.1:0-14541 GCA_013815395.1 Parachlamydiaceae bacterium | reverse complement strand
TCTACCGATTCAAAAGTTGATCCTGTAGGTGCCTGCGTGGGAATGCGCGGTGCTCGTGTTAAAAATGTCGTTCGCGAACTTCTGAATGAAAAAATAGATATTATTCCTTACTCACAAGACTCAGTAGAATTATTACAAAATGCACTATCGCCTATTGAAATTCGCAAAGTCAGCTTAAATGAAGATGAAAAAACCATTTCGATTGTAGTCGAAGATGACGATTTTGCCGCTGTTATTGGCAAAAAAGGCATGAATGCAAGACTGAATAGCCAACTAATCGGCTACGAACTTGAAGTACAGCGTATTACAGACTATACCCGCGCTTCAGCAATACAAAGAACTGAATTAGCGACTTCCGAAGACCCTGAGCTTGACAAAGAGCTTAAGAACATCGAAGGCGTGAATAGCTTTATCTTTGAACATCTTGTTGCCGAAGGATTTAATACGCCCCGCAGACTATTGATTGCATCCACTGAAGAACTTGCCAAGATACCTGGCATCAGCTTAGAGATGGCAGACAAAATACTTGAACAAATTAGAAAACAGAGGATGTAAACCCTTGGCCAAAAATCTTAAATTAACCATTAAAAACACCCAAATTGCCGAAGCGGTTAACCTTGGTAGCTTAAAGAATAAACTTGCCAGTAAGAAGTTAGCTGAAGAGATTCAACCTGAAGCAGCTTCTGCTAAGCCCCAAGCAGTAGCTACAAAAGAAATAAAAACGGAAAACAAAGATATTAAAGAAGAAGCTCCAAGAATTCGGGCACGCTCAAAATCAGCATTTAGTGAATCAGCTATAGCTGAAGCTAAGCAAAAAGCGGTAGAAGAAGAGCTTGCACCTACAGCCCCTGTGGAGTCAGAGCACGACGTTAATGAAAGCACGCCGTCTTTAGAACCAGAGATCCATGCCCTACACTCAACTCCTCGAAGAAAAACCAGCGAAGAATTGCGCAAAGAAATTTTTGGAGAAGAGCTAGAAGCTCAACAAAAAGAGCATGCCGCTCCTTCCAAAGCTTCTCGAGTTTTTGCTTCTGAAGCAGAACCAATCCCCCCTGCCGTTCCCGAAAAAGTCACGTCAAAGCAACCTGAAACTCCTCCTCCACCGCAATCTCAATCTCCTGCGCAAGCCCCTGCATCACAGCCCCCTGCACGACCTCCTTCCAGACCTCTAGCCCGACATGCTCCAAGAGATACTCGTACATACACTTTGCCAACAAGGGATCCAAGTAAGACCCATGCAGCCATGTATCCAAGCGAACAGCAAGCATCTCCTTATGTTAAATTAGGCCCTACAGGAAAGCACATCAAGGACTTAATACCACCCAAACAACCCCCTAAAATAGTTGAAGCCCCAGCTCAAGCTGCTCCTGCTTCTAGCCAAGCTAGTGACGAGGCTGACAAGGCTAAACTCAAGGTTAAACCTAAAGGCAGACGCGAAGGCGAAGAAGTGCCAGCAGTTGCAACAGATGAGTCAAAGGACAAGAAAAGCAGTAAATTACCTGGTGCTAAATTTAAAGAGTTTAGAGATATCAAACCAGCTGTTAAACAAGTTGAGCACGTTAGATTTGATGCGCGGGATCGTCAAGGCTTAAGAGATAATGAGGAAGATCAACGTTGGCGCAAAAAGCGTGTAGCTAAGAATCGCTATGCCCAAGAAGATACAACAATTCGTCCCACAGAACTAAGCGTAAGAATCCCAATCTCAATCAAAGATTTAGCCTCTGAAATGAAGCTTAAAGCTTCTCAGCTTATCGCTAAATTATTTCTTCAAGGCCTTGTTGTTACCTTGAATGATTTACTTGAAGATGAGACAACAATTCAATTGCTTGGTCATGAATTTGGCTGCCAATTGAGCATCGACACTACCGAAGAACAACGTATTAGAGTGACTGACAAATCAATTAAGGAAGAGATTTCATCTGGGGATCTTACAAAATTGATACTACGTCCACCTGTTGTTGCCTTTATGGGACATGTTGACCACGGCAAAACAAGCCTTATTGACGCCATTCGCAAGAGTAATCGTGCCGCTGGTGAAGCAGGAGCGATTACACAGCATATTGGAGCCTTCCGCTGTTCTACATCAGTTGGCGATATTGCTATCCTTGACACACCAGGTCACGAAGCGTTTTCAGCTATGCGTGCTCGCGGTGCTGACGTCACGGATATTGTCGTTTTAGTCATTGCTGGCGATGAAGGCATGCGCCCTCAAACAGTTGAAGCGATTCAACATGCCAAATCAGCTAATGTTACGATTGTCGTGGCTATTAATAAATGCGATAAGCCTAACTTTAATGCCGACAACGTTTACCGTCAGCTGGCCGATCAAGGACTTCTCCCTGAAACTTGGGGCGGTCAAACTATAACGGTCAACTGTTCAGCTGTCACAGGTGAAGGGATTTCACAACTTTTAGAGATGCTTGCATTACAGGCTGAAATCTTGGAGCTTAAAGCCGATCCTACATGTCGCGCACGTGGCTCTGTATTAGAATCCGAAATGCATAAAGGTAAAGGATCTATCGCTACAGTATTGGTTCAGAATGGCACTTTAAAACTTGGCGATGCTTTGGTATTCGGCCAACTTTGGGGTCGAGTAAAAACCATGCATGACGAATTTAACCGAGATCTCACAGAAGCCACTCCTTCAACACCTGTCGAAATTACTGGTCTTTCAGGCCTACCTGAAGCTGGTCAAGAATTCATCGTGGTCAAGAATGAAAAAGAAGCTAGAGAAATTGCAGAAGCTAGAATGCTCGGAATGCGACATGTCAATTTTATGCAAACGAAGAAAGTGTCGATGGAAAATCTATTCCAGCAAGCATCGGAAGTTAGCAAAAAAGTCCTGAATGTCGTTCTTAGAGCGGACGTTCAAGGTTCATTGGAAGCACTTAAGTCGGCACTAATGAAAATTGAATCTCAAAAAGCTGAGCTTAATATCATTTTTGCTGGAGTGGGTGAAATTTCTGAGTCGGATGTCCAATTGGCTGCCACATCCAAGGCAATCATTTTAGGATTTCATACTCAGATTGAAAGCCATGCAGATGTCCTTATGAAGCAATTAGGGGTGCAAGTTAAACTGCACAACATCATCTATCATGCAATTGACGATATTAAGTTGCTCATGGCAGCTCTCCTTGATAAGATTGCCCTTGAAACAGATAAAGGTAAAGCTACAGTTAAGGCGACTTTCAAATCATCTCATCTTGGTATTATTGCTGGCTGTATTGTTTCAGAAGGTGCTATCCATAGATCTAATGTTATTCGCTTGCGAAGAGGTAAAGATGTTATTTGGAAGGGCTCCATTTCATCACTTAAGAGAGTGAAGGAAGATGTCCGTGAAGTCGCTAAAGGACTAGAATGCGGTATTGTTCTTAATGGATTTACTGACTACCTGGAAGAGGATGTGATCGAAGCTTATGAAATAACTTACATCACTCAAGAGCTATAGGTCATTCGCTAATTGTTAAGTCGTAAACGAGCCCAAATGCGGGCTCGTTTACGATCTGACTTAAGCTTTAACTCCATTTATCCACATTTTAATTTTGTTCATTCCCCCTTAACAATTATTATAGAATCAATTCATGTCAAAACAAAGAACAGATAGACTTAATTCATTACTTAAAGAAGTCATTTCCGAAGTGATTCGACGTGACGTTCGCAATCCCCATGTCAATGAATTATTTACAATCACAAGAGTCGATATTTCGAAAGATCTTCATTACGCCAAAGTGTATTTTAGCGTGATTGGCACTACGGAACAGAAAGCTGAAACATTAGCTGCACTTCAAACAGCCGCTGGATTCATTGCCGTACAATCTTCGAAAAAAGTAGTCATGCGCTATTTCCCTACATTAACATTCAAGCTAGATGACAGTGTTGATAAGCACATGCGCATCGAAGAGCTTCTGCATAAAATCAGTACTGAGAAACAAACCCGTAAAGAAGTTTCTGAAGAGGATGATGCTACAACATAATTCTTCTTCAACGGAATCTTATAGCGGTATCCTGCTTATTGATAAACCGACAAATAAAACTTCATTCAGTTTAGTGGCGGCCTTGCGTCGCCTCTTAAAAGTTAAAAAAATCGGTCATGCTGGCACCTTGGATCCTTTTGCTACAGGTGTGATGGTTTTACTTATCGGCAAACAATACACTCGACTTTCTGATCAATTGCTTTGTGTGGACAAAGAATATCTTGCGCAAGTGCGGCTTGGGATCGAAACAGATTCCTACGATTGTGATGGACAAGTCACCAATGAGTCTCCAATTATTCCTTCTAATGAAGAATTGCTAGAGGCGCTAGCCTATTTTCAAGGTGATATCGAGCAAATTCCTCCTATGTTTTCGGCAAAGAAACAAAATGGAAAAAAACTCTACGAGCTTGCACGCCAAGGCATTACTGTCGAGCGCCAAGCTGCAAAAATCAGTTTAAAAACTGAATTGATCACCTATACCTATCCTTTCGTAGAAATTCGTGTAAAATGCAGTAAAGGCACCTATATTCGCAGTATTGCCCAGGAACTTGGGCAACGTCTAGGCTGCTTCGGTCACCTGAGCGCTTTAAGACGCACACGAAGTGGCTCTTTTTTAATTGAAAATTGCATTGACGGTTCTATGTTAGATATGCCAAACTGCGACGTTGAATTGCTTAGTCGTGCATTGATTAAAGAGCTTGCTAACTGACCTTACCCACACAAGCTTTGTGCTCTGTGGTTGTAAAAAAATACTACCCCAAAACTCACAGAGATCACTGGGGAGTTTCGCTCAGACCAAATATCAATTCGAGCGCATAAGGTTAATTCTAATGTGGCCTAAACTGGTAGAAAATAATAAATTATGGAAATTTTAACATCCCTAAATTTTTCTAAAAGTTCCTTTCCCTATGTTCTGACTATAGGCAATTTTGATGGACTACACTTAGGCCATAAAAGTGTGCTAGATCGCTTAAAGATCATTGCCAAGCAAAAATCAGCTCAGACAGCTGTACTAACCTTTTCCAATCATCCTGCCAATGTAATTAATAAATCTCCTACTCCCCTCTTATGCACATTAGAACATAAAGTCCAACTTCTTGAAAAAGAAGACATCGATCTCCTTATTCTTATACCTTTTTCACCAGAGGTAGCTGTGCAATCAGCTGCAACTTTTTTAGCAGGCATTAAAAAGGCTTTGCCTTTTGAAGTCCTAGTTTTAGGCAATGATGCCACTTTGGGTAAAAATAAAGAGGGAAATCGGGAAGCTGTTGAAGTTATTTCAAAAGAGCAAGACTTCGAAGTTGAATATTTGGGTGACTACTCTATTGATGACATGCGCATTTCCAGCAGTAAAATTCGAGCTTGCATCCGTGAGGGAAATCTTGTTCAGGCAGCGCAAATGTTTGGACGTCCCTACTCAATTTATGCCCCAATTACCAAGGGGGCGGGCCGAGGATCACAAATTGGTTTTCCTACAGCTAATATTGCAGTAAATGATCTTTGCCTTCCACCCTTAGGCGTTTATGCCGTCACTCTCAAACATTTAGATAATAAGTATTACGGTGTTGCTAATTTGGGCTACGCACCGACGCTACGCCACGACCTTAAGACAATTTTCGAAGTGCATCTTTTTAACTATAATTCTGATTTGTACGGAGAGCCCGTAGAAGTGATCTTTAATAAATACATTCGTCCTGAGCAACGCTTTGATGGTATAGAACAGCTTAAAGAGCAGATTGGCAAAGACATTCAAACAGCCAAATACATTCACGGCATTTAATCTTTTGAACTCTTGTGCCCCTACCCCCATCCTTGTACCTATATCAATTCTTTGAGAAATGTAACCTCGACTTATATTATGTCGAGGTTACATCAATTCTATAAGCCTAAACCTAGTGAGAACCCAAACGAAGGTGACCCATATGATGAGTCATAATAGTAAGAGTTATCGTATGGATAACTCTGATAATAATAGCTATTAGAAGGATAATAATAGCTGCTGGAAGGATAGTAATAAGAGCTCGAAGGGTAGTAGGAGCTCGAAGGATAATAATAATTACCATAAGAAGGGTAATAACCTCCATATCCGCCATAGCCTCCATATCCGCTATAGCCACCTCCCCAACCACCATTCCAATTATTCCCATGATGTTCATGACCTTCCCAATTTCCGTGGTGTCCTCCACCCCAATCACCGTGGCGTTCTCCTCCACCTCCATGTTCACCATGCCCACCACCATGCCCACCACCATGCCCTCCACCATGTTCACCTCGCTCAGCCAGCAAACTCTGGTCATTAACAGGAGAAGCTGAGAGATACAGAGGCAAAAATAAAGCAGAGATAAATAAGATTGAATAGAAATATATTTTGCGAATCATAAAATCCTCATATTTAAATTTAAGGACTTACTTGGACTGAACAGTGGAATCAATAATGATTCATCTTCTGCTCATATTTGAATTATATATAATTAATATTTAAAAATCAAATCTAAGATATTTTTACAAATTTTACAGTGCTTGTGAAGAATGGGGGGGGGGTTAGATTGGCGTTAGTAAATATTGAATATAATGAGACCACAATAGTTATGAAGACACACCCGGCATTAGCAGCTTTTGTAGGAGTATCTTGATCAATGTCATGATTTAAATATTTTAGAATGCAAGGTTGGAGAAAATGTGATTTTTATTGTTCCTAAAAAAATTTCAGAAATTGTCAGTATAGTTGAAGCTATTTGTAAAAAGCTTCAAATTAAAAAGGAAAACGATGAGCATTAATATCAATTCAATGTTCATTATTCGCAAATTCTTTTATCCATGCTTCAGAATCTAGGACTTTACCTATGACATTTTTAATTAATTCATCCCAAGCAAGGCTGTTGCCTGGACGGAAAAGCTTTTCTTGAAGAAATTTACCAGAATCACAAGAATATAATGGTCCCGGCAGAACCTCTTGGATGGCAGAAGCAAACATCTCCCCTAGTAAATAACTAAAATAATAGACTGGCGCAAGACCAATGTGATATTTGGCGGCCCAATCAAATTTGCCTTCTCTTCCCTTAGGAGATTGGATTTTCTGATATTTTTCAACGCAATGCCACCACAACCCATTCAAATCTTGCTTTGGATTTCGATAAAGCTCCTTTTCAAAAGCTGTCATCACCAGCACCCAGCGACTAAAGATGAGTTGCCTACGAATCAAACTAATATTAGCCTTTTTACGCAAAACTTCTTTTTCCGGGCTTGATCCTATAAGATGAGCCAAGGCATCTTCCCGATAAGCTTGTCTACCAGCTATTAAAGCCATTGCCTCTGTCGTAATCATGTGCGGTGGCTCGCGTAAAAGCCAGGGAAGCTGCTCTCCCAAACCTAACTCATAAACTCCATGCCCTAACTCATGTAAAACAGTCTCCAACCATTTAATGGAAGGTTTCACATTATTCAATGTGCGCACATCCCCAGCGCGATCAATGTTTATGCAAAAGGCATGTTGATTTTTGCCGGGCCGCTCTAACATATCACTCTTTGCTAGAATACTTTCTACATTGATTCCCATTTTTTGATAAAATTGGGTGCTTACGAGAGCAATATCAATACCTTCGACAAGTTGATCGAGTCCTTGAGCATCCAGAGGATCTTCCTGGCAAAATGGCTCACCCCAAGCCCAAGGTCCTAATTCGCTGATGGACACTTTAAATCGCTCAGCTTGTCGCCTTTCTATTTCTTGTAGAATCGCGCCATACGCCTTATCTGATTTTTGTGCCACCTCTTCTAAAATTTGTGTGAGCCACTCTGGATTTACTTCTTGAAGATCTAGTTGCATCTGAAAATAATCGGGGTACCCAAGGGCTTGTGCAGCTTGATTTCGCAAATGCACCAACTCTAAAATTTGGGGAGCGAGAATTTCACCAATTTCTTTAGAAGCTTCCCAGGCTTTTTTCCGACTTTCAGGATGATCTTCTTTTTTTAAAATATCGCGAATATCGTTTTCAGAAAGCGATCTGCCGTCCATATGCGCACGAAAATTACCATAACTTGAGCTGAGAGCGGCTTCCTTTTGAGCTATCTTTTCAAGCAATTCTTTAGAGATCTGATTTTGCCTGAAGGCTCGGATCAAAATATTTAATTGGCGTGAAAGTATGGGATCATGTTTTTCATCTTTCCACTGAAGAAGCTGTTGATAAACATTTGCATCATGGAAAAACATGCGATATTCAATATCTAAATCTGCTTTTAAATCTGCTGCATCTGAAGAGCCGGTAGTTTCTAAAATCCAGGTAGCTTTATTGACTTGCTTTGCCTTAGCAGATACTTTAGCAACAAACTCTTCTAGAAATTTTTTAAAGGAGTTTTCTTTCAACATAAACCTTATATCTAAATATGTTTAGCAATTTTTTCCGTATTTTTTTTCTTGAGAAAATAGCAGAACTGATTTATTATTGCAACACCCTGTGCTACTAAATAAACCATGCGAGAAAAACATATGAAACAATTAATCAAGATATCTTTGCTTACACTTTTTGTGGCCACTTGCTTAACTTCTTGCTATCGCATGCCGACAGATGACGACTACAGTTTAATTCCGATGACCAATAATCGCGATTTTACGCGTGAAAAATCGCAAGGCATTCCTGGAGTAAGTTATTAGCCCTATGGATCTGAAAATAATTAATAGAGCAATGCTATGATCTCACTGAAATTAGATGCTATCCTTGTATACCTTACTACCAAAGGCGTAGAAGCTCAATTACAAGCCGAAACTAATCAAATAGTCATTCTTTTTAAAATAGGTGATCGCGAGTTTCCCCTATTTATTCGCATTTTTGATGGGGAAGATCTCCTGCAATTATTAGTATTCGTACCTTGCAATATGAAGAAAAGTGCTTTTGGTGAAACTGGAAGATTGCTTCATTTACTCAATAAAGAACTCGATATTCCAGGTTTTGGACTTGATGAAGATGCCTCGGCTGTTTTCTATCGTTGCATAATTCCTATCCAAAATCAACAAGTGGATGAAACTCTTTTTGATGCTTATTTAAATTCTATCCAGCTAGTGTGTAAATCCTTCTCTCCTGTGATTGCCACGGTTGCCTTTGGCAGTGCTACTTTTGAGGAAATCTTGCAGAAAGTTCGCGAACAAAACAAAAATCAAACTCTTACGCAATCACAATTAAGGCCTTAACACATATGACTCGCGCTATCTTCTACGATACAGAAACCACGGGCATCCGTGCCGAAAAAGATTTTATCATTGAACTTGCCGCATATGATCCTGTTCTTGATCGCACTTTTGAACAATTGATAAATCCTGGATGTCCGATTCCTGCTGAAGCCACCGCAATTCATCATATTACTAACGAAATGGTCGCCCAAGCCGCTTCTTTTGCAGAAGTCTCTGATGCCTTTGTTAAATTTTGCGAAGGCGATGTCATTCTCATTGCGCATAATAATGACGGCTTCGATTACCATTTTATGAAAACGGAATTTGGTCGCTGTGGTCGCCAAATGCCCTCTTGGAAATTTTTAGATAGTCTAAAATGGGCGCGACGTTACAGAAAAGATCTCCCTCGCCATACTCTACAGTTTTTGCGTGAAATTTACGGCATTAGCATGAATAATGCTCATAGAGCACTTGATGATGTCATGGTTTTATATCAGGTATTTAGTAGAATGACAGATGATTTGACAATTACAGATATTTATGGGTTGTTAAATATTCCACGTGAATTGCAACATATGCCTTTTGGGAAGCATCAGGGGATGCCATTAAAAAGTCTTCCAAAAAGCTATGTCACATGGTTGAGCGGCTCTGGGGCTTTTGACAAGCCTGATAATGCTGAATTAAAAACGAGTTTGACGAAACTGGGTCTTCTTGTTTAATTATTTGTGCATCATCAGAGCCCACATTTTTATAAATCCTGGACAACTCTTCAGTAACTCATCTTTTGTGCCTTCGGCCACTTTCTGTCCATTTTCCAAATAAATAATCTTATCCACATGTTCAATGGTTGACAACCTATGGGCGATAATTATTTGAGTTACTTTTCCGCGCAACTGACTAATTGCAGTCTTTATATGATGCTCGCTAACAGCATCTAATGAGGAGGTTGCTTCATCCATGACAAGAATTGGCGCATCTTTCACTAATGCTCTGGCAATCGCTAGACGCTGTTGCTGTCCCCCTGAAAAATTCTTTCCCCCTTCCGCGATTTCGGTAGAATACCCTTGAGGAAGACTCATAATGAATTCATCAGCATGTGCTTTTTTGGCAGCAGCTTCCACTTGGTCTGAGGAAAAATTTCTCCCAAAAGCAATATTTGCGGCAATGGTATCTAAAAAGAGAAATGGCTTCTGCGGCACAAAGGCGATTTGCTCGCGCAAAGATTTCTGAGTATAAGTATTGATCGACTTGCCATTAATTTTAATTGTCCCCTCTTGCACATCATACAAGCGCGGCAAAAGCTGCACCAAAGTTGATTTACCAGCCCCAGTAGGACCTACCAAAGCCACTGATTGTCCCTTTTGAATTTTAAATGACACATCTTTAATGATCCACTGGTCATCATATTTAAAACTGACATTTTCAAATTCAATTTCACTATCCAATCCGTGTAAATCTAATGCCCCATCCCCATCTTCAATTTGTGGCTTGAGATCCATCACCTCATACATACGCTCCACAGCAGCAATGCCACGCTGGATGTGACTATTTTCTTCTGCAAACTTTTTAATAGGCTCATAAAAGACATATAACAAACCGCAATAGAAAAGCACCTCTGATACGCTTAAACGCAACACATATAAACCGTAAAGTAGAGCTGTAGCTAAAAACATCATTCCAATTGTATGTACTACAGGACGCGATGATAAATCATAGCGGGCGCTTCTTTTTTCAAGTTTAGCCATATGGTGGTTCTGATCGCGGTACTTGCTTAATGAAAAATCTTCCATCGCAAACATTTTTACCGTTTGGATACCGGCAATAAAATCGATTAGAACTGAAGCAAAGCGCTCTTGGTTTTGTTGAATTTGCTTGGAAATGCGTTTCACTCGATAAGCAAGATAAATAATTGGATAAACAATCAGAGGGAAGCCTATAAAGATAATTAGCGATAGCTGCCAGGAGGTTAAAAAACACAAAGTTAATGTGGTGATTACAGTGAATGGAGTTTGCAAATAATTGATCAAGCAAGCATTGATTGCTTCCGCCACTTGCGACGCATCGCCAACGACACGGGATGATAGACTACCAATGTTATGCTTTTGATAAAAACTCATGGGCAGGGATTGAAGGTGTTCAAAATACTTTTGACGCAAATCACAGCTAATACGGATCGACACCAAGCGAGTAGAAAAACGATGAATAAATAATGTGATGGCTTTAAAGACGGCTACAAAGAGGATCATAATTGCCAGACGTTTTAAGTCCTGCGAAACATTAAAAAAACGATCCAATACACCCATAACTGTTTCAATAAAATCTTTACTTCGCCAATGACTGTAAAAATCTGCCGCTTCGCTTTTCGTTATAAAACCTTGACCTGCTTCATCAATTTGGTGAAAACGCTTTTCAAGTTGTTCATGCGTAATAAGGTCGGTCTTAATCAGTGCGCCATCCTCAACAGGGGCAAATAATTCAAAAAACTCCGGTCCCTTTTTTGTTATCACACCTAAAGTGAAAATTTCAAGCTGAGAAGCAAAGGTAAGTAAACACATGGATACTATTGTAATACCAAGTAAAAGGCGATACTTGGGATTGCTGAAAGCTATTTGAAAAAGACGTTTCATGGCAACCGACTTACATCCTCTAAAATACCCATTTTGCGAAATTTTAAATAACGCTGTTCAAGCAGAACCTCAGTAGGGATCATCTTTAAAACTTCCCATTGTTCTAAAATAAAACGTCTCACATTTTTAAAAACAGCTTCTGGGTCGTGATGGGCCCCGCCTAAGGGCTCATTAATAATTGCATCAATAATACCCATCTCTAGCATATTTTCAGAATTCAGCTTTAAGGCTGTGGCAGCTTCGACATTTTTACTAGAATCTTTCCACAAAATAGAAGCACATCCTTCAGGAGAAATTACAGAGTAGTAGGCATGTTCAAGCATCCCTATAGAATCCCCAATTCCCATTCCCAAAGCACCACCCGAACAACCTTCCCCAATCAAAACAATGATAATGGGCGTTTTAAGACGCATCATGTCTCTTAAATTCTCAGCAATCGCCCATCCTTGCCCCCGCTCTTCAGCTTCCAATCCCGGATAAGCTCCGGGCGTATCTAATAGGGAAATCACCGGTAGATTGAATTTTTCAGCTAACCTCATCAAGCGCATCGCTTTGCGAAAGCCCTCGGGACATAACATTCCAAAATTGCGATGCACACGACTTTCGGTATCAAAGCCTTTTTCTTGCCCAATTATAACACATTTCATATCCCCTATCTTTGCCAATCCACCCACAATAGCGTGATCTTGCCGAAAGGTGCGATCGCCAAATAATTCTTGATAGGAATCCAGTTGTTTAACGTAGTCGATAGTATGAGGACGAGATGGATGGCGACAGATCATGACTCTTTGCCAGGGCGTAAGGCTGGAGTATATACTTCTTTTCAATTTCTCTAACTTCTGTTCCAACTTATCTATCTCGCTATCAAACAAAGGATTAGCTTGACTTTGTCTTTTTAGATGCTCGATCGCCTTGATATACTCATGAATTTGCTTCTCATGCGGCAAAATATCCAAAATACACTCCTAAAATTATAAACATGGAAGTCAGGAAGAATCAGAGATTTTTTAACTTCACTGCTCTACTAACACTTCTCTTTCGACGCCGGGCAGCTTAGCTTCATGGTAATCTTTTACTAATTCAACTATTGTCAATCTTGTAATAATGATGGCAAAAAGCTCTTCTATATCGTTCGTAGACAAGCGCACACATCCATCGCTTTCATATTTTCCTAAACTGTCAAGATTTTCAACTAGCTCTCCCTTAGCTCCCAGAATCCAAGGTACGCCATGAATCCCAAAACCCGCCGCTGGGACTGTGGACGGACCCAATTCCTTCTCGAAAGGCAACCAACGCGAGCCAAAGACGCGTATCATTTCAGTTTTTGTTCCATTATAAAATCCCATCATTTTAGGCTTATAGATGGCGATCTTGCTCCCTAGACTATATTTTCCTAGAGGTGTTAACATCCCCGAGGCTTTGGAACTATCAAAACGCCCTAATCCCACTGTGTAAGTCTTCAATAACACTCTTTCGTTAGTACCAAGGTCAATATAATAAAACCACATTTTACTGCGGGAAGTGTCGATCAGTAAATAAAAATTAATTTTCTTTCCAGGCCGCAATACATTAAATCGATCGCCTTCTGCTAGGTCTTGCTTAAAATAGTCTTTATTGCCATTCAAACTGCGCGCAATGAAGTGTTTTGATGTGGCATAGTGGGTGGCATAATCGGACAACCAGACAGGACGCCCCTTCTGCCAATCCACGCGGCTTTTATAGGTAATGGTTTCAACAATCGGCAAATTAGGCCCAGTCTTGCTAAATAATTGGCCAATACGATCAACTTCAAGCAGCGGCTCGTTGGGACGAAGCATAAATTTAGAAGTAGCTATTTCAACTTTTGAGAGTGAAGTATTGGTCATTTCCTGTTTTGCTATAGGCTCCACCGGGGATGCCATGCGAATCTCTTTATCCAACTCTATTTCTAAAGGCGCTAACACAGTAGCTTCAATAGGTATTCCAGGATATTTATCCTCCTTGAAGAAAATAGCAATCCCAATAATTCCAAAAAGGACAATAGCAATCGTAGCAAGTAGTTTTGGAAAAGTCATAATTTCATAATCCCTTGGCGCACAACGATCTAATTATTTTATCAGGATTGTAAACTGTTACAAAAAAAGAATAAAGGAAAAAGAAGAGGGGTCTCACTACTTTATCGTCCAAGAATACTTATATTCCTGCGAATTCATTATATAGGCAACGAGAAAATCAGCCCCCCAGAAATTATTTCCACCCCCTAGAGGAATGACTTGCAATTCCCCTTTTTTCTGTCCGGCTTCAATTATTAATGTTGCCTTTTCACCACGTAGTATGATGTTTTTTACTTCACCTTGGTAACGCTCAAAAGAACGAGGATTAACAACCTTTAAAGACTCTATCACGCACGATTGAGCTTTTACAAAAAAAGCAAAGGCTAATGTGCTAATATCGTATAATCCTCGAAAAATTGTTTCAATGGTTAGTTGTTCATTTTGAAAACTTTGTTTAGCTTCTATCCAAAATCCGCTGTGATCCCCATTGCGAAAACTAGCCTGCTGTGATGAATTCTTAGGGCGAGGTGTTACCCGTGCAACACCTTCGATCGTATACATTTTACTACTTTCCGATATGCTTATCTGTGCCTGTGAAAGATGACTTTGCTGACTTTCAATTCCAAAACCATAACAATCTCCTAGAGGTAGGTGCTGTGGCCCAAAATTAACTATTTGCACATCCTCGCGATGCATACATCCCATACCAGAACCCCCACCGGTCAAAGTGCTTATAACACTTCCAG
>JACDGH010000227.1 GCA_013815395.1 Parachlamydiaceae bacterium | reverse complement strand
TTTAAAAAACATTTGTTCACTCAAAAGATTATAGTTCTCAAAACTCCCTAGGGAGAACGGTCGTCACGAGTGTGGAACGGATGGATCATTTCATCAACCTATAAAAATCCGCATAGCAGGCGGGGAGGAACGCTGAGACGCAGAGAGCAAAACCCTTAACTTTCAGGATTTTATCAGCATATGAAATTATAAAATCTTTAAGAGTTGTCTTACACCCTTCTCAGCGTCTCTGCGTTCCTCCCCGCCTCTGCGTTTCCCCTTAGTCTCTAAAACGCATAAAAGCAGCCCTAAGAAAGCGAGCATTTACTTTTGCAATTACCTCTTTATGTCCTTTGTCCTTTAACATAGTCCCGAATGCCCCCATTAGGTAAATTGGAAACCGCTGGCCTCATTATTAGTACTCTGCGTGATAAGATATTCTAGTTTCTCTTTAAAAGTCTCATAATCAGGACAATTAGCACTGATTTCAATAGATGAAAAACATGAGTGCACCACAGGCAATTGCTGCGCCGATCGATCATAAATCTCAAATCGTAATACTTTATCGTCGAACAAGGTATTAGATCCTGTAATTGTGAAAACTAAATTTATTAGATCTTCTACTTTCGACTCTTTCACCCAAGTGCTTACAAAATCTTTGATTTTTTCTACATTTTCACCTGCAACGTTTGCTTCAGGATCCCATGCAATTGCAGACATGAATTTTTCGTTAGATAATGATCCTTCGATGCGATTCTGCAATCGTTCACTTCCCAGTTCACATAGTGAATCCCATTCCTCCGCACTTCCCTTTAGGCTGCACATTTGTTTAGCAATCACAGCAACGGCACGCTTGGTATCAAATTCTCTGGTATCGTCACCCAACAAACTTTTCTTTGCCTTTGCTTGAACCCATATCTTATTGTCTAAAGAATTCTCCTTTAAATCCGGAATTTTCTCATCTTCGTCAAGGTTTGCAAGGACCACCTTTTTTAACTTCTCATAGTCGGAATCACTTAATTTTGAAGGATCTTCTTGAATTAGGCCAATGATATCCCTGACTAATTTATCGCTTCCAACTAAACTAAGACTTAATCGTAGTGTATCGGACAAATTACCTGCATCACCTACGATATCAAAGAGCTCTTCATAAGAGAAAGCCGAAATCATTCGAAACAAAGTAGGATCAAATATATTACCTGTCGTGCATTTTTCTTCTAAACTTCGAACAAGAAGTGCTCCTAATGTTCGAAAACCTTTGATTTGATCTTCCAGCCCTTCTGTAGCTTCTGGGGAAGAATCAATGAAAGGCATCATCCCAAGATCGCCAGTTATAAAACGAAGCTGATCTTTATCCCCCGCATGTGAGACCAAGCTGCTCATCAGGCGACTGACAAAGCTTCTGCGCAGCCCCATTACGTCAAGGCCTTGAGATTCCTGACCATCCGCTTCTATAAATGTAATATGGGGCAAAGAGCCCCCTTTAAGCAACTGAGGAGTTATTTCAAATAAGATCTTGATGGGATTCTCATTAAGTTCCTTAATATTTACTCTTAAGCTTAGTAAGTCTTCTTCCAGCTCATGAGGAACAACATGAATATTTACAGGCTCGGGTCGGAGGCGATGCGGTATTGAGTCTAGGTCTAGCCTCTGGCATCTCTCATAGATAAGGTCATCGCAATTAAGGAGCGCTGGCAGTCGTGTCAATTGAGAGCAGCCAGAGCAATTAAGAAACCTACATCTAGGAAGATCTAGCAATAGTGTCAATTCAGAGCAACCAGAGCAATTAAGCCACCTACATCTAGGAAGCTCCGGTAGCGTTCTAAATTCAGTGCAGTCAGAGCAATTAAGCGTCTCACAGCTAGAAAGCTCAGGCAACCGAACCAATCCAGGACAATAAGAGCACTCCAGCGTCACACAGCAAGGAAGAGGTGGTAGCTCTGTCAAAAGAGGGTTGCTATGACATTCAAGCCTCACACAGTTAGGAAGCGGCGGTAGCTCTGTTAAAAGAGGGTTGCGATAACAGAGTAGCGTCACACAATTAGGAAGCGCAGGCAACTCTGCCAATTGAGGATTGTTATGACACACTAGCTCCTCGCAACTAGGAAGTGCCGCCGGTAGCACTGTCAGAAGAGGGTTTTTATAACATTGTAGCCGCTCGCAACTAGGAAGTGCCGGTAGTTCCGTCAGAAGAGGGTTCTCATTACAATTTAGCATTTTGCAATTAGGAAGCGCAGGCAGCTGTGTCAATTGAGGATTATTAGAACAAATTAACTTCACACAATTTGGAAGTGCCGGGAGTCGGGTAATCTCTGATGAACTAATAAGAAGGCAGAGAACATTCTCGGAAGAGCAAGCATCTAAAAATTCTTGAGCAGCTCCTTCTGGCAAACCCTTTTCCACAACCTGTTCTTCAATTGGGCGGAAACGGCAGAGATTAAAGTTATCTCGACAATCAATATAAGTTAAATGCGGGGCCAAAAGCATAAATTCTTCATTATTAAGACTGAGCTTTGATAAAGCTGTTTTATCACGATTAATAAGTTGTGCCATGACGCGAATGCGAACCACGGGATTTTCGATTGCTCGAACTTGATCTATGTTAGCCGGTAAATGTAATTGGTTTGAAATAATATTAAGTGCTTCTCCATCCCCTTTTCTTAGTATAGAAGCAATTACTTGGATTTTTTCTAAGGAAGATATCATTATTTTAAAATGATCCTCATTTAAATTTCTCAGGCGACTGCCTAACTCTATATATGTTTCTTGATGATCGGGATGCTGAATCAAATCACCAATAAGATGAATTGCATTTTTTTGCATAAATAAGCTTTTCAAACCTCGGATAGAGATTTTATTTCGCGGGACATGGATATAATTTCGCGATTCCTCATAGAATTTTCTTCTGATATTGTTTGTGAAGTTTCTTGAAGTGGCTGATTTATCTCGGCAAGAATACTCTGTAAAGAAGTATAACTGCTGTATTCTGGGGAAGAATAACCCCCACTACTTAAATTAAGATTATTCATAACAAGCTCCTGTGCAAATTAGGATAGATTAAATATTTAATTAATAATTTATAATAATAAAAAACATTTTTAATTATCTTCTAATTTTGAATATAAATCAACATAAAATTTTAAATAAATATTTAATTAATTTTTAAAACCTCTATATCATTACTATAATTAAAAGTATTTATGACAACTTTTCATCGCCTTGCGAATGATAAAACTTAATATTAGTTTGATAGGTCATTGGTATCGAATGTTACAAGCGATCGAGCTCCTCTCAAACTTATTTAAAAAAAAATTTTCCACGCTTTAGTATTTAAAAAAAAGGCTTTTCTTTGATACAGTTCCGCATATTGCAATCATCGTATAGAAACGCGCGGAGGATATTTTGTCGGATTCGGATGAAGTTATTAAAGTCTACAAGGACATCTACGATGTTGTTATTCCCGATCTAGACTACTACTTGCGACAAATTGATTGCCGAGACGGATGCCCGGTCAATACCGATCCTCGTGGTTACATGATCGCTCTACATGCCGGTAATCTATTGGAGGGCTATAAGATCGCCCGCGGACCAAATCCTTTTGCTTCCATCTGTGGAATGATTTGTGGAGCGCCTTGTGAGTTAACTTGCCGTCGCGATCGCGTAGATAAAACTTTAACAATCCGTGCTCAAAAGAGATATTTGGATGAATGGTTTGGTCTCGATAAAGAAGCGCATATAAAATCCTTAGAAATGAGCTATGCTCGCGGATCCACCCATCCTACCCCAAATGGACTCAAAGTAGCTTGTATTGGCGCCGGAGTGGCCTCCTTGACAGCTGCACACGACCTTCTTCGCCTGGGTTATGCCGTGGATGTATATGAAATGATGCGCAAGCCTGGTGGAATGCTGACCTATGGGGTTCCCTCTTATCGCTTAAAAAACGACATTGCATTCAATGAAATTTTTGCTATTGAGTACCTTGGAGCAAAAATCTTTTACGACATGAAAGTGGGTCGCGATATTACTTTGACCGAACTGCAAAGCAAATACGATGCTGTTTTTATTGGGATCGGTTTATGGAAATCTCGCGATTTGCCAATCCCCGGTGCAGATGGTCCCGATATTATTCGAGGAATCGAATACTTGCGCGTGCGTTGCATGGACGAGCAGTGGAAGATTGGAGAAAATGTGATCGTAGTAGGAGGAGGAAATGTGGCTTTTGATGTCGCCAGAACCTCCGTGCGCAATGGCGCCAAAAAAGTAACTATGGTTTGTTTGGAGACACGCGATGAACAAACTGCCGATGAATTTGAAATTGAAGATGGCACAGAAGAAGGCATCACAATCGTCAATCGCGTAGCACCCTTATCTGTAGAACGCGATGGTATGGGGAAAGTCACCGGCCTCAAAATGCAAAGAATATCTTCCCTTTTTGATTATACCGGGAAATTTTCCCCTCAAGTGGTGCCTGATTCTCAGTTTGTTATCCCTTGCGATACTATAGCTTTAGCTATTGGACAAGGCATGGATACCAGCTTGTTTAATGGCTGGGATAAAAAAGATGCGTTCGTGGTCGACCGGGGTATCATTAAAACCGAAAGAGGCACTTGCCGCACCTCTTTAAAAAATGTCTACGCCGGCGGTGACGCCGCATTTGGTCCAGCC
>JACDGH010000226.1 GCA_013815395.1 Parachlamydiaceae bacterium | reverse complement strand
GATTCATAGCGGCGACGCAAATGAAGTCGCTTGGAAAAGTAAAATTCCCTAATGCACGACTGATAGTGACCTTGCGATCTTCTAACGGCTGTCTTAATACCTCTAAAACAGTGCGTGCAAACTCTGGTAACTCATCAAGGAATAATACCCCGCGATGAGCTAGCGACACTTCGCCTGGTCGAGGAACTGTGCCACCTCCAATTAATCCGGCATAACTTACAGTATGATGAGGGGAGCGGAACGGTCGCTGGGTGATGATGTGTGTTCCCTCTTCCATTAATCCGCTGATCGAATGGATTTTTGTAACCTCCAGAGCCTCTTCCACGGTAAGTTCTGGGATGATCCCTGCAAGGGCTTTGGCAATCATAGTTTTACCAGAGCCGGGAGGTCCTGATAAAATGACGTTATGTCCGCCGGCAGCAGCAATCTCCATAGCACGTTTGACGTGTGCTTGTCCTTTGATATCGGAAAAATCTATTAGGACAGCTGCATGACGGAATAAATCGTCAGATATATTTGCTTTTACCGGCTGAAAAGTGTGTGGGGCTTTTAAAAACTGAATTGCTTCATTGAGGTGATGAATCGCATACACTTCAATGTTTGGTAAAGCGGCAGCTTCTTTGGCATTGGCGGCAGGAAGCAGAATGCCTTTTTTGCCTAGTTGACGTGCTAGCATAGCACTCGCTAGAGCGCCATGAATTGGGCGTAATTCACCGCTAAGTCCCAGTTCTCCCACAAAAAGATAATCGTCGTGAACCTTTGAATCCAAGGCATGCATGGATTTTAGTAATCCAAGGGCTATCGGAAGGTCATAAAGGGCGCCTTCTTTTTTTAAATCCCCAGGGGCTAAATTGACCGTGCAGGCAATATTACTGATGGAGTAGCCCGAGTTTTTAATTGCCGTCAGAACGCGGTCTTTAGACTCCTTAACGGCTGCATCAGGTAGTCCCACGATGACTAAAATGGTTTTGTCTTCGCAACTATTAACATCGACTTCTACCTCAACGGGTAATGCATCAAGGCCGATCAGTGAGACCGAAAGCATACGAGATAAAGACATAGTCGTTCTTGGGTGAAGTGAGTGAAAATTCAAGGGGGCATTGGGATTTAGCAAAGATCCTTTTTACTTTTAGAAAGTTTTAGTAATCTCTAAAAGTAAAAAGGATCTTTGTAGTTGTCTTGTAAGTATTATTCCATGCCGATGACAAAATAAGCAGGGAAGGCAAAGTTGTTATTAGGACGCGAGATAACATGCAGCGTTACTTCTTGTCCAGCACTCTCTTGTAGATCAACCTGCGTACTATATAAATAGGCGATCGGCAAATGACTTGCGCGGTTAATTAATATGTAATCACCGGGTTTATTATTGATAGCACGGGTATAAGGCTCTATAATGCCCTTGATGGCTATGGATTTTAGGCGTTGCTCAAGGTAAAATTCTTCTTCTGATCGGTGATTATTTTGCGAGGCCCAATTTTGATAAATTTCTTGTTCGCGAGGCTGCCACGCAATCATTTTATTGGTGATAAAGTTGCCATGGCCATCTTGGATTTTATCTGCCTTATTATTTTGTGCGATGCTTGCCGCGCGATTAGCAGCTTTGGCTGCCTTTTCTTTTTCGAGTTGTTCTTCCAATTGGCTTAAACGCTGCTGCTGAGTTTTCATTTGATTGTTCATTTCAGAATTTTTTAAATTCCAGTCTTCATGAGCATTTTTTGCTTTGGCTTCAAGGTAGGCTATCTTTTTCTGAATATAGTTGTCTTGAATTGTTGTTAGAAGTTCTTTGGCTTTTGTAGCTTGCTCAGGGAAATCATTGTAGCTATTAATCAGCTTGTTGAAATTCTCATATACCCCTTCCAATTGGATTTCTGGAAAGGATTTTTGCATTTCGGTCTGACTTATAGAATATGTGGAATTGAGTAGTCTATTCACCTCATCCCGGCGTTTTTCAATAGTAGCCATTAATTTGCGGTCGCCGATTTTTTCAATATAATCTTTAGCAACATAAAAACGCGCTGACTCAGGCATTGGGATTTCTAGCCACTTAGAATTAAGTGGACTGATTACGCCTTCTACCCGTGTGCCGGCATTTAGCTGAGCTACAACGGGGGAATCGGTATCAGGTTCAAGTCTGACATTTACGCGATTTCCTTCCACGACATTGTCTAGTACAAAGGTGCGGAAAATGTAGGCCTTAGAATCATTTGGAGGTTGCACAGCATAAAAGTCTTCAACTTCTCCTTCAACGATTGTCAATTCCCCATGAGAAAGTTCTTTTAAGATAGGGCTGTCTAAATTAGGTTGTTGACGAAGTCTTACCTTGTTTTTGGTAACTTTTCCTGTGAAAGAAACAAAGGGTACTACAGGAGTTTTATCTTTAGAAGTTTCCACTTGCGATTCATGCTGAGAGGGATTTGAACCCCTTTCATAGTAATTAGGGTTTTCTGTCGCATCAGCAAAGACTTGAGCTGAAGTGGGATAAAGTATTAAAATAACGCCAGAGAAAACTGTTAGTACGGACATACGCATTGTAAAAACTCCTAATTGTTGAGTCTTTCATAAAAGCATCCCTATAGCATGCCTAGGAATAACTATTCCGTCACGCTATAATTGCATTCTTATTAAAGGCATGATTTTATGAATTCAACAGTTTAAAAACAAGGAAAGACCGCATGTATTAACTTTTAAGTACGGCAAGTATATGTTCACATCCTTCTTTACCACAGGTGCATCCTACTGGATTTCCAAGGTAGACATTATATTTATCGTTTAAATCCAAACGATGCGAAACGGAAAAGAGCTTTTCTCCAGTTTGATGTATATCCCATTGTTGAAAATTAAGGTCAGCATCGTTAATTTCTTCTTCAACAGGTATAAATTGTTCAATAATACTAACAGTCTCGCTTTCAAGGCCAATTTGAACGGCACGCGCAATTTGGCAATGAGCGCAGTTGCAATGAGGTTCTGGACTTGGAAGGCTTTGACCATCTTCTGGGGCAACAATTTTAGCAATAGCTGAGATTTTTGAAAGAATTTCTTTCGGCAAATCGGGCATATTAGCCTGGCTTTCATTGTGATGCATTGCAGAACCTAGTGAGTCAAATGAGCCCAGGCCAAAAACTAATGAGGGATCTTTTTCATTTTCAAGAGAAGGGGAGACAGCATTAAAAAGAGAGTTTGCTTTGGCTTGCGGCGTTCGGAAAGAAGAGGTGAATTCTTGCGAGGGTGAGGATTGATTCTCGAGAAAGGTCGCGTGGGCAGAAAAGATCAATTCGATATGCTCAGGCTGCAAATCCGGAACTTCAACTAGGGTGTCATTGGCGAGGCTTATAATAAGACGATCTTCTTTAAGACAAAGAGCTTTTATATGATTCCATGTTGTAGAAATAAAAGGGGGTATAAAAAGAATTTTATTATTTATTTTCATCTGATTCTCCTAGTTAATTGAAGCATTTTAAGTTAATGCTTCAGGTAATATATTTGGCTAACCTAAAAAGATGATGGCATAGGGAAAGATTTAAAGTCAATAAAATTAGCACTTGAAGCAAGAGAGTGCTGAGAGTTTTGTAATCCATTCTTACTTAGATACATAAAAACAAATTGTTTATTAGGGAGTTTTCTCATTTGCGCTTTTTATTTCTCGTAGGTAAGATCCAAATTTTTCAAACTATTATTTGAGGTGTCTTAAATGGTTAAAAAAACTTTTGTTATCGATACTAATGTTCTCCTACATGACCCAGAAGCTATTACAAAGTTTGCAAAAAATAATGTGGTCATTCCTGTTACAGTTCTCGAAGAGCTTGACAAAATGAAACGCCTTCCTAATGATTTGGGAAAGAATTCCAGAGCAGTCTTTCGTCTTTTAGATTCATTACATACTCTAGGTAGTGGCGATTTGCATCAAGGAGTGACGATAGAAAATGGTCCCACCGTTCGTATTCAATTGGAAATTAAGACTGATTCAGCCTTTCATTTTGCCTTAGACATAAACGATAACCGTATTATTTTAGCGGCTTACTTGCTTCAGGAGAAAGGGGAAACGGTTGTTTTTGTTTCTAAAGACTTTGCCGCGCGAATCAAAGCTGAGGCCATTGGCTTGGAGGCAGAAGACTATCAAAATCTTAAATATTCTTATGAAGCTATATATAAAGGCATTCGTAAAATTGAGCTTAGTAAGCATGATATTGATATTTTCTATAAGGATGGTTCTGTAGTTGTGCCTGAAATCGATTGTAAGCCAAATGAATATTGTATTATGACTTCAATTGAGCACTCTTCGGCAGTGGGAAAGTATGATGCTTCTCGAGGTGTTGTCGAACCATTATTAAAAACAACTAATTTGTGGGGGATCAAACCTCGTAATGTCGAACAGCGTTGCGCAATAGATTTACTGTTGCGTGATGATATTAAATTAGTAACTTTGCTTGGGCAAGCGGGCACGGGAAAGACGCTGCTGGCCTTAGCTTGTGGATTGCGTAAAGTATTCGATGAAGGGGTATATTCAAAAATATTGGTAAGTCGTCCGATTGTGCCTTTAGGAAGAGACATTGGGTATTTGCCCGGCACCAAAGAAGAAAAGCTCTTTAATTGGATGCAACCCATTTATGATAATTTAGAATTTTTGTGTGATTCATCAGGACATGAAGCCAATGAAACGTTGCGCTGGGTGATGGAC
>JACDGH010000225.1 GCA_013815395.1 Parachlamydiaceae bacterium | reverse complement strand
AGTTAAAGTTGGTCCAAAAGAACAACAAATCGGTAAAAATGCTGATTACCAAATCACAGTAACAAACACAGGTGATAAGCCTCTGACAGAAGTGGTTGTTACAGATTGCGCGCCAAGCTCAACATCAATTGTAGCAGCGAATGGAGCAACTATTAATGGTAACCAGGCTATTTGGAGACTAAAAGAGCTTAAACCAGGTGCAAAGGTTTCTTTTACAATCACATTGTACACATGTACACCGGGCTGCTTTACAAACAGAGTTAATCTGACCGATTGCCAAGGCTGCAATGCTAGTGCAGAGTTTACAACTCATTGGAAAGGACGTCCAGCAATTAACGTTTGCATCGTTGATACAGAATCTCCTATTTGTATCGGCGAGCCAACAAGCTACTTAATCACAGTAGTTAACCAGGGTTCCGAATCAGACAGCAATGTTGTTCTCACATTGAAATTTCCAAGTTTAGTAACTCCAGTATCGTCTTCAGGCGAAACAGCAGGTACAATATCTGGTCAAACCGTTACATTTGCACCATATAACAACTTGGGACCTCGTCAAACGTTGAAGTATCGAGTTGATGCTCGTGCAAAAGAATCAGGTGATGCTAGAATCATTGTCGAAGTGACTTCGGATTCAATCAAAACACCGATTACGCAGCAGGAAAGTACCATAGTAAACTAAATAAACAAATGATAATGTGAAAGCGCTATCTGAAGTAAAAAGGCAGGCCCGGGAAACCGGGCCTGCCTTTTTTTTGGGAAGGAGTAGAGTAGAGAGGGGGTCTCCCGCCCTCTCTACTCTACTCCTTTACGTCCTTTGCGGCCCTTAAGTCCTTTTCTCGTCAATATTAACCTGAGACATATAATAGGCTAGCGTACCTGCTGAAATTAGTGCGGCACAGACAATGATCATTTTAGAGGATATAAGCAACATTATCCCACCAAGCAAACAGATAACCGCATCGCCTAAGACTCTCAAAGATAGTTGCACACCCATCACTTCCCCCTGAATGGCATCAGACACAGAATCAGATATCTTCACTGTTATAAGAGTTACTCCAATACCAATCACAAATCCACTGAGACCAAACAGAGACCACATCAATAAAGGCGTATCAGTAAAGATCATTCCTACTAAAAAGATTGCAAACCCCGCTATCGACGCAATAATTCCCTTACGGCTCGAATAATACATAGATGTATAAGAAGCCAAAAAGCCATTCCCAATCGCAAGTGTGAGGCATAAAATACTATTGTAGGCAATGAGTTCGACAGGACCAATCATCCACTTCGCTGTTAGATAAACAGGACCAAATTCATAGAAGATGTCCACAGCTAAAGTAAAAAAGGAAGAAACGATCATCAAAAATCTTAATCTTCTGTTTTTAAATAATACAGAAAGTCTATTAACGATATTAATGCGCGCCCAGACGCTTCTACCTGCTTTTATAGCAAGGTCATTGGATTCGGGATCACGCGTTTTAAGCATAATGAGAGACAGTCCCGATACACAAAAAAATAGAAAACTGATGAGATAGAATGGCGTTGAATTAGTTAAGCCTGAAAAAAACACATCATCAGCTAAAAGCCCTCCTAAAAGTGGACCAACTAAAAATGCAATGGAGGCGACAGCGTTGATTTTTCCAAATGTTTCATGTTTAGATATGGATTTAATATCAGCTGCCATGGCACGGGCAATAGCAATATTTCCTTCCATAAACCCTGCTGCAAAGCGACTTAAAATCACCAACGTAAGCTGTTGCCACTCCAGAGCCAATCCAGTCATCAGATTACAAACTGCTGCGCATAGCAGGCTGCCAGCCAAAAGACTTTTGCGTCCATAATCATCAGATAACGATCCAAGGATCGGCGACCCAATAAATTGCCCCAAGGGGTAAGCTGCCAAGGTTACCCCTAAAAGTAAATAATGGCTAGATTCGCTCCAATTTGCTGGTAAAATGGAATATTCCGGATTAATAAAAAGTGCGGGAAAGATCAGATAAGGGATAGATATACCCAAAAAACCTAAAAAGATAATTGTAAGAATGATCCAAAGTTGTTTTCTTGGACTGCTGTTTTCCATATATTTTACTGCACTTTATTTTTAATGGTTTTTTGTTGTGGCACTGGTGATTTCTTCTCTACCGTCTTCTTTTCTACCGATTTTTTTCTACCAGCTTTCTCTCTAAGGGCTTTTTCTTAACAGGACCAGCGGTTTTAGCTTTTAATTTTTTAGTAACTATTGCTTGTGCTTGTGCTTTTTCAACTTCAATTTCAATTTCAACTTTTACGGCAGCTTTTTTACGTTTTGTAATTTTACTTGTCTTAATATTTTGCGCGGTAGCATCTACTGGTTTGATGGTTTTTTTTGGGGTTGGATTATTGACTTTAATGGATTTAAGAGCTAGTTCTTTAGTAGTAGTTATTTCTTTGTTTCCTGAATCCATTTCAATACCAAATAAGCTCGACAATTCATCATCATCAACATCTCCTTGAATCGATACAGCATTAGCAAAAGCCCCAGCTCCTGCAGTAGCGATTAAGTCCAAATGATCGACATTTCGCAAATCAAAAAGACGTTCGGGATGGTTATCCAAGCAAGCTCCAACTCCATATAAAACAGCTGCAATGTGTTTACACATATAAGCAGAATCTGGACAAGAACATTTCATTTTTATTTCTTTAGGTTTAGGAAAGAGCCCTTCATTTTTTTCAGTGAGCACTTCCATCACAGCTTTAGAAAATTTACCTTTTAGCAGCTCGATCATCGAATCAATTTTTCCAGAACAGATTTTAACCAAATTACTCCACTTAGAAGCAACCAAGGCGGTGATTTCGATCGATATATTATATAATGAAGATCCCATTACTTTAGCTTCAATTTTGCCTTTACCCATTTGCAAGTCAATGACGGAGCCATTGCGCACATAAGTGCGACCTCTTTCAAGTCGATTGGCAAAATCGCTATACGACTCTAAGTTTTCACACCAAGAGATACCCCAGAACGTTGTTGCAATTTTACGACCATTAATAACTATCGGATTAAAAGATTTGCCTTTTTTTTTCTGATCATTAACAAGTTTAGCAGCTTTTGCCTTTCTTTCGGCAACAGACACATATGCTGGCCACTCATAATCATTATTATATCGTCCCATAATCGATCTCCCCTTAATTTAGTTGTCGCCCATTGCTCGATGGATATCTAAAGATATCATATCCAATAATTCGTCATCGTTCATTTCTGTTAGAGAGACTTCTCCTCCTCCTTCAAGAACATCTTTTGATAAATTCTTTTTCATCTCAATCATTTGATCAATCTTTTCTTCAATGGTGCCTCGACAAATGAATTTATGTACAAGTACCGGATGTTTTTGTCCTATGCGGTAGGCCCGATCCGTGGCTTGATTCTCAACGGCCGGATTCCACCACCGATCAAAATGGATTACGTGAGAAGCTTTAGTAAGAGTCAGGCCAGTTCCACCGGCTTTGATGGATAGTACAAAAAAGGGAGGGCCTTGCTCTTGCTGAAAACGATCTACAAGATCGGCCCGTTTGTTTATGGGAACATCACCATGAAGTACTAATCCTTCTTTGCCAAAGATCTGACTTAGGAAGGTGGCAATGAAAGGAATGATTTCCCGAAACTGGGTAAAGATCAGCACCTTTTCCTGTTTTGCGGCAATCTCTTCACAAATCTCCTGCAAGCGTTGAAACTTTCCGCTCAGCTCAGAACTATATTCTCCATAGCCGAGCCATTGGGAGGGATGATTGCAAATTTGTTTAAAGCGAAGCAAAAAGGAAAGGACGAGTCCACGTCGCTCGATGCCTTCCGTTCCTTTTAATTTCATAGTCAACTCTTGTACTGCCTGCTGATAAAGTTGCAGCTGTTCTTTACTTAATGAGCAAAATGTTTGTAGTTCAGTCTTATCTGGCAAATCGGAAATAATGCGTTTATCGCTTTTGAGCCTGCGCAAAATATACGGCTGGGTAAGACCTCGCAGTGTGGCAATAAATCTGGCATATTGCGATGAAGAGAAATCCTTGCCTGCCTTTTTTACATAATCCGTAAACTTCTTGCTTGTCCCAAGCAAACCAGGCGAAGTGAAATCAAATAAAGACCACAAATCTCCTAAGCGATTTTCAATGGGAGTACCAGTCAAAATCATTCTTACCTGGCTCTTAATTTCTTTGACTGATCGCGTTTGCTTGGTCCCTGGATTTTTAATTTGTTGAGCTTCATCAAGGATTAATAGGTCCCATTCTATTTCTTTTATCCATGCCAACCGCTGAATTGCAGCATACGTTGTAATAACTAAATCTATACCGCTTAAAAATTCAGCTTTAACGTCTTTTAATGACTCGCGCTTATTGACCGAGGCATGTGCAATCCAAAACTGTAAATTCGTAAAGCGCTTCATCTCTGCTTGCCAATTGCCAAGCAACGAGGCCGGCACCACCAGCAAATGCGGTTTTGGCTTTGCCATTTGCAAAGTATTGTTAGCTCTTACTAATAGCAATAATGATAATACCTGGATAGTTTTCCCTAATCCCATATCATCAGCTAAGCATCCACCTAACTTAAGTTGATAGAGCAACCACATCCATTGGACACCGCTCAATTGATAAGGCCTTAAGACCCCTTGAAGTTCAGCTTTTAAAGTAGTCTCAACAAACGACCCTGCAATGCTCTGCGGATCTTTAAGT
>JACDGH010000224.1 GCA_013815395.1 Parachlamydiaceae bacterium | reverse complement strand
TAAAATAACTATCCACTTCCACATATATTCTCCAAGAATAAAAAAAACTTAAAACTTATGCTTTAGCCCCTGCCCTACGTGACATGCTCATAAATTCGCATTATAAAATGATTATAAATGCAAAGGAAAATTTATTTAAATAAGAAAAAAGTAAAAACAAAGAAACCAAAATTGTTTTTTGGATTTAAATAAAAATCTTATTATAGACTGAAATTATGCAGTATACCTTAAAAAGTCCTTTTTAATACGAGGCTTATATGAAAAAAAAATTTTACGTCATTTTTTATGGTTCTTAGAAAGAATTGGGGGCGGGGTGCTACGAAATTGTGGCAGACGTAAAGCGTGCATAAATCTTAAAATAATAGTTTTTCAACAATTACCTATGGAACATTATGGGATAGTAATTATCAAAATTTCTCATGAATAAAGTTGGACAAAAAATAACCAATTTATCAACTTATCCCTCATGAAAGGACCTATTTGGGTGAGGGTACCACTCTGATCATGCACTGGAATGAACAAATTTTTCCGGAAATTTTTGATACCAAAGAACCCTAGTAATATTCCTAGAAACTATCTTCTAGGTTGCATTTAATAATTTGTTGCGAAAGCTGGAGAACTGTTCTATAATTATGATCTTAAACCTATAAAGGCTCTCCTATGACTCATAAAGCTCCTCATGACTACGTGTCAGGCAAAAACTACAAAGATTTCAACATAACAAACGTCGTTGAAATTCCCGAACTTCAATGCAGCCTGATCGAATTAGTCCATCAGCCCAGTGGCGCACAAATTATTTATATCCCTTCAGAAGACCCGGAAAATCTTTTTTGTTTATCTTTTCAAACTCTTCCAGACACCTCCAACGGGGTCGCCCACATCCTAGAGCATACTGTTCTATGCGGCTCCAAAAAATACCCTGTTAAAGATCCTTTTTTTGCCATGCAGCGCCGAAGCTTAAATACATTTATGAATGCCTTGACGGGATCTGATTTTACTTGCTATCCAGCCTCCTCACAAGTGCCAAAAGACTTTTATAACTTGTTAGAAGTCTATTTGGATGCCGTGTTTTATCCAAGCTTGAATGAACTCAGTTTTCTTCAAGAGGGGCATCGCCTGGAATTTTCAATACCCGATGATCCCACTTCTCCGCTTGAGTATAAAGGAATTGTTTTTAATGAAATGAAAGGGGCGATGTCTTCACCAAATACGCGACTTAATGAGGTGCTTAATCGGAATTTATTTCCTGATCTCACGTATGGAATAAATTCAGGTGGTGATCCTAAAAACATTCCAGAACTGACACACCAACAACTAAAAGAATTTCATGAAAAATTCTACCATCCTAGCCGCTGTCTATTCTTTTTTTATGGAAATATGCCCTTAGAATCACATCTTGAATTCATTACTAAAAATGTACTCAATGACGTTAAAAAAGTTAATCCCCTCCCTCCTTTACCGCTCCAAAAACGTTTTAGCGCCCCAAAACGCATTGTAGATACCTATCCGATACCCGACGATGAAACTTTGGAAGATAAAACCTTAATTGCTTTCAGTTGGTTGACATGCCATATACTTGAGCAACAAGAATTGCTTGCCTTAAATATCATTGAAATAATTCTAATGGATACTGATGCATCCCCTCTTAAAATGGCTCTACTTAAATCGGGGTTATGCAAACAGGTTGGATGCTATATGGATTGCGAAATATCCGAAGTCCCTCTAGTCATATCACTGAAAGGTTGCAATCCTGAAGGTGTTGATGAATTGGAAAAACTTATAAAAAACACGTTGGAACAGGTTGTAGAAAATGGTATCCCATTAAATCATGTCGAGAATGCAATTCATCAGTTAGAATTTCACAATAGCGAAATTACTGGCGATCAAGCACCTTTTGGCTTGTCACTCTTTATGCGTTCGGGCCTATTAAAACAGCATGGGGGCGACCCTGAAAGCGGATTGAAAATTCACACTTTATTCGATGAACTACGCAAACGCAACCTCGAAGACCCTCATTATTTAACAGAATTGATAAAAAAATATTTAATTAATAATTCTCATGCTGTCAGAGTTGTTCTTATTCCAGATAAAGACCTTGCAGCTAAAGAGTTAGACGAAGAAAGGGCTAAGTTAGATAGTATTCAACAGAAACTTACCAAGGCTCAAGCAAAAGAAATTATTCATAAATCTTCCGAACTTTTGACTCTACAAAAGAAGGAAGAGGAAGAAGAAAATGTTAATATTCTTCCAAAAGTCACTCTAGATGATGTTCCACGTGCATCCCGCATTTTCCCCTTATCCCAAGAAAAAATTGGAAATATTGAAGTATTTTATCATAATTGCTTCACCAATGAGATCATCTATGCAGATCTCGTTTTCGACTTACCTAAGATCGCAGAAGAAGATCTTCCCTATGTACGACTTTTTTCAACTTTACTCAATCAGATGGGTTGCGGCGGACGCCCTTATGCGGATAATTTAGAATACATTCAAGCCAACACGGGTGGGATTGGCTCTTTTCTAACGCTTAATCTACAAGCTTCGGATAACCACCAATTTGTACCTTCTCTTTATATTCGTGGCAAAGCCCTATACAGAAAAACCCCGAAACTTTTTGCCTTGATTTACGATATTGCCACTTCGGTGGATTTTACAGATATTCCGCGCCTAAAAGAAGTGCTGCTCAAGCAGTATACAGGATTGCAAAGTAGCCTCAGCCAAAATTCATTGAAATATGCCATTAATTTATCCGCAAGCAGTCTTGATGTGCCCTCTAAAATTGCCAATGATTGGTATGGTTTGGAATATTTTTGGAAAATTAAAGAAATTGCCCAAGATTTTGATGCGCATGCCGAATTTTTAGTAAGCAAAATGCAAGAGTTGCAAACCAAATTGCTATGCTTGGACCACCCGCATGTTATTATCACTTGTAGCGCGGCTATGTATGATCAGATCAAAGGCAATCAATTTTATGGATTGCAAACGCTTTTAACTAAACCCTCTCCAAAATGGAATGGCGATTACAACCTTGCCCCTCCCTACACCCATGCACGAACCATTGCTTCTCCAATTGCCTTTACGGGCATGGTTTTGAAGACAGTTTGCTATAATCATCCAGATGCGGCGGCCTTGAACATAGCCGCTTTCCTTTTGGATAATTTAACCTTGCATACTACCATTCGCGAACAAGGGGGTGCCTATGGCGGGGGTGCTGTCAGCAATGCAATGTCAGGTAATTTTTATTTTTATGCCTATCGTGATCCAAACATTACAACTACCCTGCAAGCCTTCGAACACTCAGTCCATAGCCTAATTAAAGGAAAATTTTCGAAAGCGGATCTAGAAGAAGCTAAGCTTGAAATGATCCAGGCCTTAGATGCTCCCGTGGCTCCTGGTAGTCGAGGAGATCTTGCCTATGGATGGATGCGTGAAGGAAAAACCCCTGAAGTTCGACAAGCTTTTCGCGATCGAGTCATTCATTTAACTCGAGCCGATGTGGTCGAAGCGGTGAAGAAACATCTTGTGAGTGGTCTACCTAAGGCCACGACAGTTGTTTTTGCCGGTCGTGACCTTTTAGAAAAAGAAAATGCCAAATTATTAGCTCAGGGCAAAATACCTTTTTCTATTGAGAGCATCTAGATTTTACAAATCTTTAAGCTAAATAACCCCCATCGACAGTTAGTGTGGCTGCGGTAATATACGAAGCATCCTGGCTAGCGAGAAAAGCAACCGCAGACGCAATTTCATCGGGAGTACCGTAACGACCTAGAGCGACACTTTTTTTCGATCTTTCTGCATGCTCTGTGCCATCCGGATTCATGTCCGTATCAATTGGACCAGGCTGCACAAGATTTACGGTGATATTTTTAGGGCCCAGATCCCTTGCCCAGCCATGTGTAAAACCAATGAGGGCTGCTTTTGAGGCGGCATAATTCGCACCTCCAGCAGCTGACATGCGCTCTCCATTAACCGATCCAATGATAATTATGCGACCATGATCACCCATAAAAGGCACTGCAGCATGTGTTGTAGTGAATACGCCCTCTACATTAACAGCAAATTGCCGTGAAAGCCCTTCTACATTAAGATTAGGGTCATCAATTACTCCACCAACAAACATCCCCGCATTATTTACAAGAATATCAATCTTACCAAAATGTTGTCCAACTTTTTGCACAAGGTCTTTCACTTCTGCAGAATTTGCTTGATCAGCTTGTATTGCTAGAGCCTTCACCCCATGCTTTTCAAGTTCCTCGACTAGAGCGAGAGCCTTATCTTTTGTTGACGTAAAGCTGATCGCTACATGACAGCCTTCTTTAGCAAAGCGCCTTGCTATAGCAGCACCAATTCCTCTGGAACCCCCTGTAATAAGAGCTATTTTATTTTGAAGTTTTTTTTCCATATTTCGTCCTTCATCCCTTTATGATTTGAAACTTTTATAGTGCTGTTCATACTCGACTTTTGCTTTGATAAGGCAATTCCAATATTATTGCTGTCGATTTTTTTTTAATACTTTCCTTAGCACCTTGTAACTTAACAGCAATCTATTTTTTCCGCAATAACCTCAAAAAGAGCACGAAGGCTTGGGTTATAATGCAAAAAAAGCTTGTCTCCACCAAGGATCGAGTAGGAGGGAGCTTTCGCTCCCGTCCTCTCACACCACCGTACGTACGGAACCGTATACGGCGGTTCATGATCACTGTGACCTAGCACATACTAACGTCATCATCGAAATATATCCCA
>JACDGH010000012.1:978-22215 GCA_013815395.1 Parachlamydiaceae bacterium | reverse complement strand
CCAGTGATTCGCATAAATTTTTTAGTCAAATAAAGATCGCCTCAAATAAGGTAACCAGGGCGTCTTGTCAGGAACAAAATAGGAACATGGTTTAGTGAATAATTTTAGCTATAAACCAGCTAAATTGACCAGCCTAGTTTCGGCCTGAAAATGTAACATAATTTTTAGGGCATTTTTGCGATAAATCGAAGCGATTGATCTGTCTATTCACGGGTTGATTACCTTTTTTATGCGCATTACCACTTGGAGACTATGACCTAAATAAATTTTAGCAATTTTGAAGATAAATACTTTTTTTGGTCAATCCTATTTTCGACTGGCTTCGGCACGTTTTTTGGCGAGCTTATCGGCCACAGTTTTTACAGCCAAGTTTTTATCAGAGAATGCACACTTACCTTGTCCTTTGCAATCACCTTGACCGGCGCATTTATTCTTTTCTGTTTGACAGGCATTAAGACCTTGGCAGGTATTGGTATGATCACAACGCTGGCTGGCTACGAGGCGCGCCAGTGCTTTGCCTTCAGAGTCAAGAGCATTATATGTTGCAAGACCTTGATCATTTAATTCCAAAAGAAGTTCATCTTCTGAATATTCGTGGTAACCTAGATTGCCTTCTTCTTTCTCTTTTTCAGCGATGAGAGCGAAAGTTTTTGCAGCCGCTGAATTGAGAGATTGTGTATTCTTTGTGTTATTAAGCTCACCTGGGCAGCCGTGTGGGCCATTGCATTTATGCTCTGCTAGAAGAAGGTTGAGGTTGATTTTTTCAGATTGGAATGCTTCTGAACTATTAGCAGAAGTATGAGTAAGAGCTATAAGTCCGCTGGTAATTCCTAGGATTGCCAATTTATTAAGATGTCTTTTATTCATACAACTATTCCTTGGATTAAGCTATAAAAAAAGATGCAAAACAAGCCGGCAATTGCCGGCTTGTGAGGATAATTTTTGCCATCCCTATTTCCGAATATAAAGTTCGTGAATAAGAATGACTAAAAGTCTCCCTAAGCTCTTGGAGCTGCAGCATTGACGCGCTTCTCAGACATTTTTTGCGCGACAATTTTTACAGCCTGGTTTTTATCTTTGAATGGTCCAGGAGATTTACCTTGGCATGAGCCTTTACCAGCACAAGAATTTTCTGCTGTTTTGCATGAATTCAAGCCTTTGCAATCATTTTTTCCTTTGCAGGATTGATTGATAAGTTTATCTGCCATAGCTTTTCCAGCTGGATCCAGGCCTCTGTAGATCGACTTGCCTTCATCATTTAATTGAGAAAGAATTTGTGCGTCGTCTGAAGCTTTAACAGGTGCTACTGTATTAGCAACTTTTCCATTTGTATTCCACTGAGAATTGTTTCTTGAATTATAAGTCTGAGGCTGTTCCATGCCTCTTGCATCGTCTTGTGTATTATAACCACTTTGTGGTGCTTGAGGAGAACTATATTCGCCTTGTGGTGCATTATTGTAATAGCTTTGCGGTTGAGCAGTATTGCAACCATGTGATTGATAGGCGGTGAAATTCCTGTCTTGTGGCATAGAATTGCAACCACTTTGTGATTGGCCTTGCATTTGAGGCTGACCTTGCATAGGAGTGCTGCAGCCATGAGGTTGATAAGCGATACTGCCACAACCTTTTGGGCCGCCGCAACCTGCTGCGAGCAATTGATTTGGATTGATGGAATTTGTTTCAGAAGCTGAAGCAGACGCACAAAGCGCAACCCCACCTGTAATACCCATAAGGGCTAGTGTTTTAAAATTTGGTTTTTTCATTGAGGTCTCCCTAGTAGTAATGTTCTTTGTTTGTTATGAACCTCGCTAATGCGAGGGCGTCCTTTAAAAAGGTAAAAAACTGCAAGATGGAGGAATAAAGTCCATTAAAAACTTTAGTAACATTAAATGCGAAAATATTCAAGCTTTTTTTTGATATGTGAAGGCGTGTTGCAGACAAAGGCAAATCATGGCATGATCTATGCTTAATTATGAGGATGTAATGTATTACTTTTGCATGTATTTTGTTGTTTTTGGATTATTTGTTCGAGGTTCTGTTGAAGGGATCGTAACAAAAGTTAATAATAAGCAAATTCTAGTTGCTTCCGCTCAAAGGCCTTTCACCAATTCATCAAAAATTGTTGAAGAGGTGGAAAATATTTCTTTGACGAAACTCAAAATCCGTCAGCCCAATTGGAAGCTTGAAATTCTTGAAAAATATTCTGATGGTTCTCCCAAAATTGTTTTATTGTTAGAACCAGGCAAAGACAAAACTGTTCCAGTAAAACTTCTCCATTACACTGCCTCCGGCTTATTATATAATGAAAGCGATCTATTAGCTTTGGATAATGATGGCAACAATTTCAACTTAGAAATGAGGCTTGAAAGTGAGTTCAATCAGGATCCTTTATATGTATATCATGGACCCAGCGTTTATTATGATGGAGCTGGGGCTGTTGAGATGATCGTTTTTTATAAATGGGGCGTATTACACGATAGTATTAAAATTTACTACCCTAATGGTCTATTGAAATCTTTTGTGGGAATAAAGGATGGACGACTTGAGGGCTTAGCAGAGAAACACTTTGAAAATGGCGAAATAGCCGAAAAAATGCACTTTGTAAAAGGGCAACTATCAGGTATTTTTGAGAGATTCCATTTGAATGGCATAAGGACGATGTTATCTTTCTATCATGAAGGCGTCTTGGAAGGTGAGGTTAAAGAGTGGACTAATGATGGCAAGTTGCAGGGGACATATCATTATTCCAAAGGTCTTTTATCTGGAAATCAAACAAATAAAGCCTTTCGACGTTATTATTCTAATGGGATGGTGTTAGAAGAGCGCGACTTTTGTCAAGGTCAGCCTTGGGGTCTCCATTTTCGCAATTATCAAAGTGGTCAAAAAAGTTATGTTGCTCACTATGAAAAAGGCAAAAAACATGGCAGGGAACAGTATTTCAATGAAAGCGGTGAAGAGATTGGCAGCGGAGAGTATTTATTTGGTAAGCCTATTGGCAAACATGAGCTTTTTTCCCCCGAAAAAACTTTAATTAATACTGTCCTTTTCGATAAACAAGGCATTCAAATAAAGCCTTTTGTGGAATATCATAAAAATGGAGCTAAAAAAGCACAGTACTTCCACGCCGAAGGGCATTTAAATGGGGAATATCTTGAATGGTATTCAAAAGGGGTATTGAAGCGGCGCTATGAATATGACAAGGGTGAATTTGAAGGGCTCCAACAAGAATTTTTTGATTCTGGCATTCTCAAACTCAGAGTATCTTATCAAAATGGGATTAAGCATGGATTGTATGAAGAATGGCATGAATCGGAAAAACTTGCCGTTCGCATTGCAATCGATCAAGGTCTGCGAAATGGTGCAAGCCAAACCTGGCATCCCAACGGTCTTAAAGCCATTGACTCTACTTATCAACAAGGTAAGCTGGACGGTCCCTATCAAGAGTGGCACATCAATGGCATTCAAAAATTTTATGGCGATTACGTGGCAGGTAAGAGACAAGGGCAGCATCGTGAGTGGAATGATGGCGAAGTGCTAATTGTCGAAGCACAATATAAAGACGATATACTCCAAGGTCAGTTTCGCCATTGGTATGCAAATGGAACTTTAAAACATTCCGCTCAATATATGGAAGGTAAATTAGAAAATAATGTGGAAGAATTCTATGAAAATGGCAAGCCAGCTAGTCTAAAGCATTATCTTGATGGAAGATTGGATGGGGAGTGTTTATGCTGGTATGAAGATGGGGAGCCTCAAGAGGTTCGTTCCTATAAGCAAGGACAACCTATCGGCGCACATATCATTTACTACCCTGTCGAAAAAAATCTTTCACAACAAATATCGCATGAGATCAACTACCAAGCCGGAAAATTGCATGGTGAGCAAAAAAGTTTTTATCCCGATGGCACTTTGAAAGCTGTGATGAATTATAGTCAGGGCTTATTGCATGGACATCGCTCTATATTGAAGGTGATCTTGATGGGCGATATTATTTACGCAAAAGTGATGGGCGAGAAATTATTTATCAATATAAAAATAACATCTTAAATGGAGTCCATCAGATTTATTTTCCTCCCCATGAACTTTTTGGAAGAGTTAAAGCCTTAGAGGGTAAATATGTGGATGGTTTTTTAGAAGGTGAAGTTGCTGAATATAACCAGACTGGTACAAAAGTTGTCAGCACCTTTTATGAAAAGGGTAAAAAAGAAGGCCTTGCCACAGTTTACACAAATGAAGGGCGCATCAATATCTTAGCCGAGTTTCATCATGACAACCAAAATGGAATGGCCTATGAATATCATCCTAATGGCTCGCTAAAAAAACAGGTTCGATTTGTTGAGGATCTGAAAGATGGGGAAGAGCAGTGCTTTAATCGAAAAGGTCAAATGATTGCTCAAGCGCACTATCAGGTAGGAAAGTTAGATGGTGTTTGCTGTGAGTGGAATAATCAAGGCGTCTTGATTTTCGAAGGCGAATATCGTCAAGGCCGTAAGCATGGTAAATTTAATAAATATGATCAAGATGGTCAACCGCTGCTCTTACAGAAATTTGTAGATGATGAATTAGTCGAAAAGAAAAAATTGAATAATTCGCAAGAAATTAAAAAAGGCTTGTTAATATGAAGTGTTGGAACTGTGGTTCAGAATTGCCTGATCCCGCCTGGGGCAAGTTGTCATTTAGGGCAATGTGTGACAATTGTTTTGCCTCACTGCATAGTTGCCGCAATTGTGTGCATCATAAACCAGGGGCATCAAATGAATGCGCTATACCGGGAACAATTCGAATTATTGACAGAGGTGCCGCAAATTTCTGCGAGGAATTTAAGCTGAAAGGCACGGGACCTGTTAAAACTGCAGATCCTAGCGACGCCGCTCGACGCCTTTTTGGTGATGAAGCGGCCGAAGAAAAAGATAAAGATCCCAAAAAACGATTTAATTCTTTATTTGGCGAGGATTAGTTTTAATAGGTGTAGTAATGCAAAGCTGCCTTACCTGTGCTGCGTGAATTTTTAAGTTTAAGGTGCAGCAGTGGAATATTTTCTAAGGAGACATTAGCAGCTTCCTCAATAAAGAACATTCCTCCCGGCACTAATAGTTGGATCTGATTTTCCAATTGTTCATCAATGATTTTCAGAAGTCTTGCGCTTAAGAATAATGCTTCCTGGGGAGTATGTATGATATTTTCATAGGGAGGATCAGCATAGATAATATCATATTGGCACCCTTCCTTGGCTAGCTTTATCAATTGCTCAAATACATCCCCATAAATGATTTTAGTATGACCTTCCTCTTTTAGAGTATTGACATTTGTTTTAATACAACGAATGCTTTCTTTACTACTGTCGACAAATGTAGATTTTATAGCACCTCGACTAAGCGCTTCCAATCCCATAGCACCCGATCCTGCAAATAAATCTAAAAATCGGCATTCTGCTACATATTGCTGGCAGATGTTGAAAAGGGTTTCGCGCAGCCTTCCTGAAGTGGGACGTGTGATATCCCTCTTAGGCGATTCTAAAACTCTATTTTTATGAATGCCTGAAAAAATATGCATATATCACAATTTTGTGTTTAGTTGTAGTATGTCTTCCGCAGCAGCCATTCTATCAGTTTTTGCTTCATTTACGATACCTTTTTTTGAGTTTTGATTAAAAAATAATTTACATTAAATCCTAAGCTTTATAAAGTGAAGTTTTAGGTCACATTACGAATATTTCGTTTTCGCTGTGACACTTTATGTAAGATAAAGTGTCTACTCAAATACTCTAATAAATAGTTAGTACAACAAATTTTAATTATGGCTTATTATAGTCTAATGAGAATTTTTTATGTTGACTAATACCATTGATCCTTTGATTATTAAAATAAGATACCTAAAAGCCGCGTTGGCAATAAATGTACTGAGGTGAAAATGATATTTGAAATTTGCGCAATTGTAGCTACTGGAATGTTGATCATTTTAACGATTTACATCGTTCAAACACTTGTAGCGGTACAGAAATCTCTTAAAAATGTAAATAAAACCATCTCTAAATTAGAAGTAGAAATGGCAGTCCTACAGCTCGATATAAATCAATTGGTCCTTTCATCGACAAAGCTGGTGGAGAAAGTGCATATTAAAATTTCTGACCTACAGCTCGATTTAAATCAATTGTTCCTTTCATCGACTGATTTAGTGGAAAAAGTGAATATTAAAATTTCTGACCTGGACCCTCTTTTCAAGATGGTAAGTGATGGATCCAATGCAATTAATGCGCGCCATCAATCTCTTAAAGATACCTTCCATCCGATCGAGGGGAAAATAGAAGAAGTAAATATCTCGGAAAAAATATTAGATATTATCGATTTAACAAAAATAGGGATCAAGCTCTATCAACAATTTAAAGAAGGAAATGATTCATGACTAAAAATATTTCAGTTGAAAAAAAACCTGCAAGTAAATCGTCCCACAGGAGAAGTCCTGCGCAAAGTTCCCATCAGCCAAATGGAGCTTTTTTAAAGAATTTAACGACTGGCCGTTTGAGTAAAAAAATATTTGACAATGTCAATACGAACATGGCTTTAGGCTTAATCGCTATGGGGTTGGCCGGTGCAGCAACACTTTTGATTTTAAATAAAAATCAAAGAGCTAAAAATAAAAGTTTATATCGTACCTATAGCGACGTTAGAGACAATGCAAAGGAATTTGCAGATAACGTCTATGAAAAAGGCAAAAAAGCTTATGAAACAGCATCTGATTATGCTGAAAATATTAAAGACACAGCATATGATGTAAGCGATCAGCCTTATTCAGTTCCTTTACTTATAGCAGGCACAGTCGGTGGAACGCTTATAGGCGCATCTTTACTTTATTTATTAAATAAAGATAAAAATGTAGATCGCACCTTTTTAAGCCGTGCTATCCATGCCATAGATTCTTTAAAAGATGCAGCTTCAACAGCTTCAGATAATGTAAAAACTACAGATTGGAGCGGTATTGCAAGTGGGTTGATAGAAACACTTTCAGAGAAATTGCATGGGGATGAGGATGAGGAAGAGCCCCATAGAAATAAAAATGGTCATGTGATGGATAATCTTCAACATGCCATTGATATGGGGATCACAGGTTTCCGTTTATGGCAGAAATTAAAAAATCATAAATAATCAAATAAGAGCCTCACACTAAGTAATTGGCCAGTCCCCGTAATAGTCGGTTGAACCAACTATTACGGGGACTGGCTGCTTTTCTCGAAAAGAGCATTTTTGCATCATTTTATATCTAAAAATATCTTCTTGAAAAATCTATTCCACTTTAAACTCGATAGAGTTGCTAATTTCATTAGGGGAAAAAGCTTTAATGCGATAATTCCCCTTGGGCCAACTGTTGTTAGGAGGGGAGAAAACGAATGAAAGAAGAGCTTCTCCATCATTTGGAGCTTTGCTCGTTACAGAATTTAAGGAAGAATTGGAGTCAATATGCTTGAAGAGTATATTTATGGGTGTTCCTGTAGAGACTTCATCAACATAGAGATTTAAATAAATATCACCAGAATTTGTTTTAAATATATTTGTAGGATTTTTTACTAATCCCATTTGAGAGAGAGAATTACCAAGCACAAATTGAGTAAATTTAAGAGAGCTAATTTGATCTGATGGATTGGATTTAGTGTTTTTTTTGCTTTCATCTCTTGTATCTTGGAAGGCATTCCCTATATCTTCTAGCCGTATGCTTTGAATTTTCCATTTATCTTCTTCTTTAACAAGCTTATACTCTACAAGAATTTTTTTTTCGTGAATGGTAGTGATTACACAGTCCAATGTACCAATCTCGTTACTTACATTGCGCTCAAGGAACTTAAGCGATTTGTTTTCAGAAAAAGCAGGATGTTTTTTCATAAATTCCTCGAAGGCATCGAGAGATGTTTTTTCCTGGAATTTCTTAGAAGAGAAGGCATATGCCTCCACAAGCTGATCTTTTCTGACGGCCTTCATTTGATTTTCAACCACATCTGTCAAATCTTCTGTAAAAAATGTATTAATAAGAATAGCACTAATGATTAAAGCGACAAAACCTAAAAGAGATTTGAACCAGAGAGGAGGAGTTTTTTTTATTTCTTTTTGTTTGTCTAAGGATGTGTCAGGAGGGATGACATGTTCCTCAGGATCTTTACTACAATGTTTGCTAAGCATTTTACCGTCCAATAAGTTTATATGCTTGCAAGATATGGTTATAGTTTATAAAAAAGTCAACTTTTTTATTGCATTTGCTTTTTTCCATACTCCTTAATTAGACCATCAATTTTTTGATATTGAGCTTTTTTTAGTTCTTCGTATACTCGCAGACCTTTGGCATTGAGCCCTTGCTGAAAATAGAGAATGCCTAATTTGTACAAATTGTCTTTATCATCCGGATTAAGTTTGTAAATCATTTCGTATTCTTTAATTTCTTCCAGAGGCATTTGTAGATCATGATAGCTATAGGCTAGTTGACTATGTACCCAGGGATCGTCAGGTGCGTATTCATTGAGAATTTTAAATTCTTCGATGGCACATTCGGCAATGGTTCTGAATTTTTTTTCACAGACTTCGTCGTATTTCTCAGCTGGAATCCAGTGCTCATCGTCATAACGACCTATTTTTCTAGGATCAATGTATAAGCCTGAAAGCATGACATATGCGTTTGCAAGGGCGGCGTGCGCTTCAAGATTAATGGGTTGACATTTGATGAGGTTAAGGTGTTCATTGACACAGGCTTCTAGCAATAGCTCTTTCATCAAGTGTAGATCTTGCCAATGAAGCCAGCAACTAAATTTTTCCATTGTTGGGGCTATCACAGATAACCAAAAAGGGGGCGCATAGTATGAGTATTCACGTCCATGTAGACGATTGGCTAACTTGCAGCACGCGCTAGCTAAGGCTATTTGGTGCTCAGGGGAGGTATCTTCGTAATTGATCAGACCTTTGCAAGCAGTAACATAGCGTTCTTTGATTTCTTTAATTTGTTCCGGTTTTTTTGTTTGGAAATATAAGCGCAAGGTGAAATAGGCAAAACATGTGAAAAAAACTGTCGCGAGCATCAAAGCAAGCAGCAACGACTGAGTGAAAAATGTGAAAAACGCTAGTAGAAGAATTATTTCAATGGCGCATAAGAAAATAAAGAACATATTAAAAACAGCGTATTTCTGCATGAGCCGATCGAACTGCATGAAAATAGGATCAAAAACTTTGTTCACTTGCTCATGATAATGAGGCTTATCCTCTTTCAAAAATGCAGTTTGCTCGATAGACATACTGGCTTAGCCATTGTTAAGTTGTTTCGATAGTTTAATTATTGTTGAAAACTTCCTTAGCCTTCCAATCCCTATTTTTAGATTGAAAAATTTCTTGCTTCAATTCTTCTTGGTAAAATGTATAAAGGCCTGCTAGAACGATGGCAGCAGATAGGTAAAAAGGCCATGTGACAATTTCACCTAGGAAAAACCAGCCGAATAAGGCTGTAAAAAATGGGGTAGTAAATCCAGCAAAAGAAATAAATGTAGCTGAATAGCGTTTTAATAGATATCCGTACAAGTTGTAACAGATCAAATTAGAAACGAGGATTAGCAGAAGAGCGCATTCCAGAAAAGGGAACATTTGCGAAACAGGAAGAGGATCCCAAGTTTCCGAAATAGAAGAGTGGAATAAAGCCATTGTTCCACCCAGGGTCATACTAAGCCCGTTAGCCATAAAGGGAGAATATCCATTTTCTGAAACTAATTGTTTGAGTAGGATCCACCCATATACACTTGAAATTGCGGCGAATATGACAGCAACTTCTGCCCACGAAAGAAACAGAATTCGACCAGTGAGATCCTCACTAGAGGATGAGCCGCACATCAAAATGGGCAAGAAACCAAAGAAGCCAATGGCTAGACCAAACCCTTTCCTCAATGATATTTTATCGGCAAACAAAAAGTAGGATAGGATGGCGGAAATAAAAGGGGAAAGGCTGTAGATAAAGCAAGTTTTGAATGAAGTCAAATACTTGAGTCCCCAAAATTCAAACACATTTGTTAAATAAATATTAAATAATGCCAAACGGAATACGCGCCAGAAATGCTCTTTCTTAAATGTGAATTCTTTGCGGTTGCAGAAGAATTGATAAGCAAGCATGATGATCCCAGCAAACAACATTCGCGATCCTACTAAAAACAAAGGTTGCGCGTAATCAAGCCCTGTTTTTGCTATGGTAAAAACACTAGCAAATAATGCATATAGCAGCATAACTGGAAACATGTAAAACCTAAAATCAAAATTATATAAAAAATTAGATGTTAAACTTTTCATCATTTAAAATAAAGATAAAACCTACTTGCGATGAAATTACAAAAGAGTGTAAATAAAATATTTACAATTGGGCTATACTTGAGGATATAAAATATGCAGAAAACTAAGATCTTACTGATTGAAGATGAAGAAGACATTGCCGCTTTAATCAAATTGCAGGCTGAAATTGCCGGATATCGTATGGTCGTTGAGGTGGATGGATTAAATGGCCTGCATGCTGTAACCCGCGAAAAACCAGATTTAGTTATTTTAGATATTATGCTGCCAGGAATGAGTGGTCTAGATGTTTGCCGTAAAATTAAGACCGATCCAGAATTAAAAAATATTCCCGTGATCATGTTATCGGCTAAAACGGAAGAATTAGATGTAGTGCTTGGACTTGAACTTGGGGCTGATGACTATGTCAGCAAGCCGTTTTCCCCAAAAATTCTTTTTTCACGCGTGCGGGCAGTCTTACGTAGAGGTAAAGAACTTGAAAAAGTTGCTAAAATTATTCAGTTTGGTCCTTTTACACTTGAAGTTGACCGCTATCACGTTATAAAAAATGATGAAAATATCACACTCACACTTTCCGAATTCGGTATTTTGCGTCGCTTATTGACCAGCCGCGGTAAAGTTCTTACCCGCAATCAACTACTTGATGACATCCAAAATAGCGATGTTTTCGTGGTTGATCGCAATATCGATGTGCATATCGCTTCTTTAAGGAAAAAATTAGGACCTAATTTTCACTGGATCGAAACAGTGCGTGGCGTTGGTTACCGCTTCAAAGAAGAAGATTAAAGAACTGCGAAACTTATGAGATCCCTCTAAGGCGATTCCAACGGACCGGATCCAAGCGGATATACATTACGCGATGCTTGGATACTTGCACTTTACCTGGACAACCTTTGAGGCGATGTAAAAATTTCACTTGAGACACTGTAACTTCCCCTTCGCCATGCGTATCTTTGGCTTTACTGTAACGTAAAGCCAATTCAGCCGCATCAAGTATTGTCTTTGAATCAGGGTCTTCACCTTTTCTTAAAACTCGGATTATTACATGTGAACCAGGGTAATTATGAGCATGTAACCACCAATCTAATCCATTAGCATGGTGAAAAGTGAGTAAATCGTTTTTCGTGGCATTTTTTCCCACCCAGATGGATAATCCGGATTCAGATGTGTAAGTGTGATAGGGTTTTGTGGGCTCGAATTTTTTGATAAGTATTTGATGTTCTTGAGGTGCAGCACTAGGATGGGCAATCAGAAAGGCATCCAGAGCTGTAATCGAATTAATATTTTGTACATGAGAAATAAGCTCTTCTTGTGCACTTAGAGCATTCACAATGAGATGAAGTTGCTTTTCGGAATGAGGTATTCCTAAGCGTAGCTTTCTAGCTTGACGAAATAGTGCGGCAACTTGATCTTTTGGATCTTTAATAGGGTCCAAAAGGAGGGTGCATGCTTTCCCCTCTTCTGCCCAATCCTCAAGAGTGATCTCTGCTAACCCTTTTTTAATGCGGTACAAATTTGATTGCAGCAATAAGGCTTTGTGATGTACATCCTCCCAATTTTGGCAGTCCAAAAGAGTCTTCTCACGTATAAAAATTTGCTTTTGGGTGCGCTTAAGCAGCCTTTTAAGGTGCAAGATCACTCGATTTTTAGCATGTTCAAATGCTGTTTTTTCAGAAGGCGGAATGGGGATTATTGACATGATTTGCTACAGGTCAATGAGTCTTGCTTAATAGCTTCTAGCAAAAGGCTTATACGGTCGGTTCTTTCCCAAGTAAAATCCTCTTCATTTCGCCCAAAATGCCCTCCAAAAGCTGTTTGCTTATAAATGGGACGACGCAAGTTGAGCATTTCGATAATCCCTTTCGGTGAAAGATCGAAGATTAAAGGAATAAGACGATTGAGCAATTCTTCTTTAACCGTAGAAGTGCCAAAAGTGTCTACTTTTATTGAAATGGGATATGGAACTCCAATCGCATAGGAAATTTGAATTTCACAGCGTTTGGCGAGCTTTGCAGCCACTATATTTTTTGCCACATAACGAGCTGCGTAGGAAGCTGAGCGATCGACTTTTGACGGATCCTTTCCTGAAAAAGCACCTCCACCATGCCTTCCCATGCCACCATAGGTGTCTACAATGATTTTCCGACCCGTTAGTCCACAGTCGCCCACCGGACCCCCCACCACAAAACGTCCGGTAGGGTTGATAAAAAAGAGTGTATTTTCATCAATGAGATGAGGGGGAAAAAGACGATGAACTAGCGCTTTCATATCTGCATGTATAGTTTCTTGAGCTATTTCTTCAGCATGTTGAGTAGAAATCACTACGGTGTGTAAGCGTTGGGGGATATGATGTTCGTTGTATTCCAAGGTCACTTGCGATTTTGCATCGGGCTTGAGGTAAGCTAATTCTTTTGTGTTCCTTAGGCGACGCAATTCCTGGACAATCCGATGTGCTAACATAATGGGGAGGGGCATGAGTTCAGGAGTTTCGTCACAAGCGTATCCGAACATCAAGCCTTGGTCGCCAGCGCCCTGCTCTTTGAATAAGCCTTCCCCTTCATTTACCCCTTGAGCAATATCTGGTGATTGTTTGTTAAGGGTCAGCATGATGCCACAGGAGCGATAATCAAATCCTAGGGAGCTGTTATTGTAACCTATTTCCCTAATGGTATTGCGTACGATTTGCTGATAATCGATAGATGCCTTGGAGGAGATTTCGCCGGCCAGAATAACCAAACCAGAGCTCACAAGAGTTTCGCAAGCGACTTTTGAGTGAGGATCAATTTCCAGGCAAGCATCTAAAATGGCATCGGAAATCTGGTCGGCAATTTTGTCGGGATGACCCTGCGCTACCGATTCTGAAGTAAAGAGAAAGTTGCCCATATTGAAACCTTATTGAATGTGGATATGAGTAAACTTTATATCTTTTTTTATTATTTTGATAAGCTTAAAATTTAAGCTTTAATGGATAGAAAGGACGTAAAGGACATAAAGGACATAAAGGACGTAAGACATCAAGACTGTTTCCATCCTTGATAGCATTTTTAAGTCCTTTATGTGCCTTACGTCCCTTTCGTCCTTTAAGTCCTTTTATGTTCTTTATGTCCCTTTCGGCCTTTAAGTCCTTTAAGAGCAACTGAAAGATATTTAAAAATAATTAAATTTAAATTTAAATTTAAAATAAAAATTTTGTTATATATAAGATTGTTGTATTCATATATTAAATTGTGAATCATCTTTAACGAAAATCACAATTTTTAATGTCTATGGTTAAATTTTTTAAATAGGTTTTTTATGACGCCATCTGAAAGAATTAAAAATTGGAATCAATACACCAATACTAATATATTCATGAATCATGTGCACGGCAAACCAAAAAAAATATCGTGCATTGATAATCAACTACCGATGATACCTCAGTGCAGCGAAATTTGCAAAACTGCATTTGATAATAAAGCTAAAAAGGTATTGGATAAGATAAAATATTATCTTGATAAACATAAAACTTCTTTCGGTTTCAAAGACATGCATAATTTGCAACAACTTTCAAAAAAAGTGGAAGATATATTTTTGAAAATTACAATCAAAACAAAAAACATAAAAAAGAACTGCAAGAACATTATTGACACCATCCAATATATAGAATCATTGCAGATTAATGAAAATATTGCCACTCTACCTACTTTAAATGCGCATGGAGTCATTCCTTCAGAATTGACCCAAGAAATTATTGATATAATCAATGGATATCGTATGGAATTGCCAGAAACAATTCAATTATTGGTTAAAGATAGGTCATTGGTTAATGAGGCAGATATCATGAATGCCATTACTCCTGATGATAGAGAAGATACGATCAACGGTTATATTAAATCACGACAAGTGCTAATAGAAAAAGGGAGTAATCATGCAGTCAAAGCCATTGACGATGCTTTTTTACAATTATTTCTTCCGGTTCCAGAGGCCATATGGCTAGCAAAATATCCCCAACTTCGTGGTGAAGAAGGCAAACAGGAAAATGATTTAACCCAATTGAGATCTAAAGCTAATGAACCAAGTAATTATGTGTTTTGTTTTGATGATTAGTTTTTTTGAAAGCAATCTTTATTCTACTGAGCCATTGACTTTACATTTGTTAGGTGAATTACCGCCATCGTCAGTGGAAGAAATAGGTGCAGGGAAATTGCCTGAAGCATTAAAAGCCTATCAACATCAACAAGTAAGTATACGGGGATTTGTTTACCGAACAAAAGATGGAAAAAATGTGCTTGCAGCGGAACCCGATTTAAAAAGTTGTTGTGTGGCAAGCCGAGAAAATATACTTCGCCAAGTAATGCTTGAGGGTGATGAAATTGCATTTTTAAATAATGGCAGAGCTCAAGAAGTGCAGGGTAGGTTTGAGATAGAGCCTTTAAAAAATGAGAACGGTAGTTGGAAAAAAATATTTGTTTTGCAAGATGCATTAGTCATTAAAAAAAAACCAGAAAGGCCCTTAGGGCTTCTTTATCTTATTACAGGATTTACTTTTACCATTGTCATCTTCTTATTTTTGTATAAAGAAAAAATAATGAATATCTTCTTCAATTAGGTTCTTGAGTTCATTCTTCGATGAGTGGAGCTCCCTGGAGTGCGCGGAGAAAATGCTTAGAGACACCTTTTTTAATAGATTAACCCACCTGGGGCAAGACGCCCTTGGTTGAAACAATCAAAGATCTTTATTTGTCTTCTTTTTTACTTCTAGAACTACTTATAAAGGCAAAAATGAGGACTTATGGGTAATAGGATGGTCTTCCGCGCCCTTTAATTGTAAAAGTCAATTCTAGGCATGTTTCTTTAAGATCTAGATCGTGGTATTTTTCTGAAAAATTTATTCGAAGAAGTATTATGTTCTTATTCAAAAGAAATGCAAAAATTGTTTTCTATTCAAACCCTATACCCCTTAGTAAAGGGATCGAAGGCCTATTTGCTGTCGTACAAAACACGCTTCAAATGGAATTTGATTCTAATAGATATTTTTTTTTCCAACTTTAAGAAAAATAGGTTTAAAATACTTTATAAAAACGAAGATAATCTAGCTATTTGGTTTCGATGCTGGGCTCATATATGCAGAAAGTTTTTTGAAGCAGATTTTGGAGATTCTAAATTTTGTAAAATTATATTAAGAAAAATAAGACATCTTTTCACGTATGAAAGAGTTGCTTGGAATCGTTCAGAGGAGGAACGGTTATTAATAAGACAAACTAAAGAAGCTCCTATTATCGATAAAATGACAGCGGTTCTCGCTGAACGTTTTCTCCTAGGAGAAAAATATTTGATTTCGTAAAGTTTGGGCTAATTTTAGCCAAACTCGAAAACCGAATATCATGACTACCTTCCGGAAATATGTAAGCGCGCCTGGCCTAATCTCCATCATCCACAAACAGTTTTCTAAAATACCAGATCCTCGAAAATTTACTAAAAATATATCTATATCAATCACAGATCATCTTATGTCAGGACTGGCCATATTCAGCTTGAAATGTCCATCTTTGCTGGATTACGACAAAAAACGTTCGGACGATGTTATTGCTCAAAATCTCCGAGATCTTTACTTAGTCACAAATCCACCCTCTGACACATACTTAAGAGAAAGGTTAGATCATGTTGATCCCGAGCACATTCGACCAGCTTTTAAAAAAAATATTCGCTTATTTTCAGCGCGAAAAAGGGCTTGAAGAATTTAATTTCTTAGATGGATATGTCCTTATTTCGGGTGATGGGACCGGCCAATTTTCATCCAACAATGTTTGTTGCCCTCAATGCTGCGTAAAAGAACATCAAAATGGCACTAAAACCTACTACCATCAAATGTTCGGCGCCTGTGTCGTTCATCCTGACAAGAGAAATGTGATACCATTATGTCCAGAACTTATTTTGAATCGAGATGGCAATTCAAAGAATGACTGTGAGAGAAATGCCTGCAAACGTTTTTTAGAGAACTTCCGCAGAGAGCACCCACATCTCAAGGCTATTTTAATAGAAGACGGCTTAAGTTCGACAGCTCCTCATATACGTATGATTGAAGAATTTGATCTAAAGTACATTTTGGGGGTAAAACCAGGAGACCATGAATTTCTGTTTGAGCAATTGGAGGCAAGCGAGGAGACATGCTATCACGAAATCAAAACCTGTGAGGGATATTTCCATCAATTTAGATTCCTCAATGGAGCATCGCTCAACAAATCCAATCAGTATGTAAAGGTCCATATTCTAGAATATAGGCAAACTGATCCTAAGGGAAAGGAACTAAATTTTTCTTGGGTAACAAACATTTCAATATCAAAAAAGAATGTAGAAAAAATCGCAGAAGGCGGGAGAGCTAGATGGAAAATTGAGAATGAAACGTTTAATACACTAAAAAATCTGGGATACAATTTTGAACATAATTATGGGCATGGAAAAAAGTATCTTTCTACCGTCTTATGCCTTCTAATGATGCTGGCTTTTCTGGTTGATCAGGTTCAGGAAATCAGCTGCTCATTATTTCAACGGTGTAGAAAATTCGCACGTACATACTATAATCTCTGGATAAATATGCGGACGTTATTTCAGTATGTGAGACTTATTGACTGGGAAAATTTTTACTTAATGATTTGTAAGGAGAAATCCTTGGATACTTCTTAGTTACCACACCAGTATCTCTAACCTGATTTTTTTAGTGTGGCCCCTTCTCTTATTTTTTTGAATTATCGATCAATTGCGAGGTACTCCCCACCCCTCAAGTTTTTAGCCAACGTTTTTAACGGCTACAAACTTATACAGCCATTCCCAGCGGGAATGGCTGGTAAAATATTTAAGCATAAAACCCTTTTTAAAAAAGCATAAGTTTAATCCTAACAAAGGCTTGTATTAAAGTAAACTTAAATTTTTATAATATAATTATATTATAAAAACAAAGGTTTTTAAGATCAGCACAGAATTCGGATATAAAGCACGATAAGGATTCAGATGATTTTAACACTTGGTCATACCCATCCCTTTGAGTATTATAAATAATGACAGCTCTAATCTATATAGAATGTAGTTTTAAATACATCTAAAGGCATGTTCGCGTCAATGGCTTCATTAGGTAATATGTAGGATTCAAAATCCGATGCCAGACATATGACTTTGAAAAATTGTGTGGGTACTGCTACGTCATTTTCACCAATCACCTGATAGGTTATCCAACGCTTGCCATCTTCATCTTGTTTGGGCAGATACAAGGCTCCAGTAAACACTTCAACCACCTCATAATAGTTAGTCAAATCACGTACATATCTTTCAAACTTAGCCCAGTACCCTCGATTGAATTGTGACGACTGGGGGCATATATTAGAGAGGAAGAATGTTTCTTTCATTTCTTCTGCACTGCCCTTATGATTGGCAGCACAAGCCATGTGCCCTTGATCAAATCCACACTTGCGGTAATCAGCTAATGAAGAACGAAATAGTTCAGGTATAGCACAATCTTCAAGATTTACTTCTAGTAGCAGTACCTGATAAATTGTTAGAAGTAAGTTTCTCATACACCCACTTAGCATTTCGCATTCTCAGGTCATATGCTAGAGAGTAGCCTTGCCTTTCAACTAAAACTGTGCAGGTAGGAGTATTTAATTTTGATTGTGAGGTAAGATTTGCTGAATTAGGAATAAATCCAATGGCATAGGACGTGAGTATGCCAAGAAGAAAAAATGTTAGAAGTAGAGTTAGTTGTTTTGGAAGAAACATTTAATCCATGAGACAGCAGAAATTTTAAATATCTACTGTCCCATGTAATAGTCATTAAGGGCAAATCTTTTGATAGGCATTCGCAATATTTATAAACTTTTCCTTTGCCTCTGGAGAATCATTCTTGTCAGGATGCCATTTCATACTTAAGTCTCTATAATTACGCTTGATTTTAGTACAATTGTCAGACATGTCAGCACCAAGCAGTTCTATCTCATTTTTCACGCATACAGGTTTATAAAGCTGTGAAAATCCAGGTAAATGACCCATATTTTGATGCATTTGACAAGCTACTTCCCTTTCAGTTTTTAAACTCTCGGCTGCAGCTTCTTCAGGTGATGGGTAATATTTACGATTAATTTTTTCTTGTTCTTTCTTAGTTTTTTCAATGCTCTCATCCCATTTTTTATTAGACTCATCAGCCATCCGACGGCCTTTAGCTTCTAAATCTTCCTCTCTCTGGGTAAACATTTTTTTTCGTTCATCAAAAGCAGCACGAATTTGATCACCACTACAATCCCCCTCAATATCAACATTATAAGGACTTACGGTGTATGTACAAGGCATGGAGGGTTTTATTGGAATGGAGGGTTTTATTGGAATGGGGGTTATATTAGTTGTATTAATCGGAATTATTATTGGCAATGAGATAAGCTCGGGAACATTTACGGGAGTTGGGTTAATTACAGGTAAAACAAGGTTCTCATTCTCAATCAAATAACCAGAGCGATTAATTAGTACACCTGCAATAAAAGCCAATAAAGCAATTTTTATCAAATTGGTAGAGTGTCGATTATTTTCAGTTATTCTACCTAGCAAAGGTTTAATGTCCTTAACTCTAATTTGTTGATTATCTTCAGGTATTCTATCTAACAAATTTTTAACATCTCTATCCTTAATTTGTGCTTTAGGAATACAAGCATTTGCTGAATAACAAGAAGGGTATCTTTGATTGAGAATGGGAATATTTATCATGAATTATAGCTCCTTATCATTGTCGATCCACAATTTAGCTTTATATGCTTTTCTATACTTTTCCATTTGCTTTGTCATTGCTTCGAGTGAAGTTTTATAATCACCAGCTTCTTTTTTATACTTTTCCATTTCACTTGTCATTGTTTTGAGATCTGTTGATTGAGCAATGCATTTTTCGTTTAGGTCTTCATATTTACTTGCAATTCCTGTTGCTTCATCAAGCTTTTCATTTGCCCTTTCGAGATCTTTTGATTGAGCAATGCATCCTTCTTTTATAACAACTAGTAATGCATTTTGTGCTTTAATCGATTCTAGTTCTTCACACCTACCTTGCATTACCAAAAGAGGGTCTATCTGTTTTTTAGCATCATCTTTTGATTTTAAGCTTTCTTTTTGTGCTACAACTGTACTGTTTAAAGCATCTGGAAGTTTTTGATTACATATAGCTCTTTCACTGTAGCATTTCATATATAATTGATGAGAATTTACAGCTTGCTGAAGCCATCCTTGTGCCACAAGCATGTTTTGAGATGGATCTATAGTCGAAATATTAAAAGAAAACCCCTGGTTGATTAAATCGTTTCTAATTTCATTATCTACCCTATTCCAAATCAAAGAAGTTTTTTCGTTAAGTTCTTTAAATAACTTGTTAGAAGTATTATTTTTTTGTGTAATGCACGATACTGTTTCCGCACCCTTATCCCAAACAAAACTAGTACCCCATTTCTGAGCTTGAGTTCCAAGACCATTATATAATGCTGTAGGAGCAGCTACGATAATCCTGTTACGGTTGCGGTGAGCCAACGACATTGCATATTAACAAATGGATTCATTATAAACTCTTTATTTAAATTGTTTTAAGAAGCGGTAGTTTGTAATAAATCAGAATATTAATCAATCCTTAATGCTATTAAAAAAATCGTTAGAATAATAACACATTAACTAATATTTATAAATTAAAAACAAAGATAAACCTTGAACATTTCCACATACATGCTTTAAGGTAGTACCCCACTACTTAACCGAGATTTCAATATGCCACGTCCCAAGAAAATGAAAGAATGTGTTCGATTGTCAGTTGTCATGTCAGAAGAACAGGCTGAGCGAATTAAATATATGGCAATTCGCATGAGTGTTCAGGAAGGACGTGCGATAGATGTTTCAGAAGCTATTCGCATGGCAATAGAGGCGGCGTATCCAGTACCAGTAAATCAACCCAGCTTGTTTTAATAGAGTTTAAACAGTAAACTCTAAAGCGCTTATAGGTCTTTAATTCAATAGTCTTTTACTCGCTTACAGCAGCACTTGAAAGCACGTCGATAATATCATAATACCCCTTTCGTATAGCTAAATCTAATGGATTATTATAAGCACTAGATCTATCCAGGGGATTTGCACCATGTCTCAATAATAAAACAACTTCCTCCAGAAAATTGTCGTCAACAGCCTTCATAAGAGGGGACCCTAAAACATAATGGGACAAGCCCTTCTCATCAACGAAGGTAAGAAAACTTTCCATGTGAACACTAGCGCCATTATCCAATAATAAGGACACAACAGCTAAATTTTTATCCATAACCGCTTGGCAAAGAGGGGGTGTGCTATGACCATATTCTATATCATTCCAAAAACAATCAGGATTAGCGCCATATTTCAGCAATAGATGAATGCCATCAATAAAGTCATCCTGAACAGCTTTTAAAAGAGGGGGCCCGTAAAAATTGTGGATTGGACATTCCCTATCATCAAAAGTCATACAAACAAAACAAAATTTTGCATTAACATTAGCTCCATGGTCCAGTAACATTACAGCAATATCTAAATTTTATCTATTAGGGCTCGATAAAGTGGAGGCACAATAGGAGTTTCAATGATGCCCTTCACCACGTTGGGATCAGCTCCTTGATGAAGCCAAAGGAAAAGCTAAACGATTGGGCAGTAGTTTTTGATCATACAATTCAAATGGGAAAGTTAAAAATACTAATTGTTTTGGGTATTTTATTGTCTTGCTTACCTTTTAATCGAAGTTTAATCCTAGCAGATATGCAAGTCTTAGCTTTTGCCCATGCAAAGTTCTACAGGCCTAAAAATTCAAGAAGTGCTTTTTAAATTATAAAACGACTTGGGAAAAATAAGAGAAGTGGTTGCTGACGAGGGTCCTAATATTAAGTCTGTGATTAATTTATTCAGAAAAACCAATCCTGAATGTGAC
>JACDGH010000012.1:0-968 GCA_013815395.1 Parachlamydiaceae bacterium | reverse complement strand
ACATAAGCGATATCGTGCATAAACTAGCTCATTTTCTGAAGGCAGAATTAAATAATGATAAAGCATGGGAAGAATTATTAAAAAGATGCTCAGAAACTCGCACAATACTATTACAAACAGATTGTGCTCATTTTGTTCCTTCACAACGTCGGGATAAAGCACGATATCTCAATTTAGAAAAATTTATCAAATGGGTATGTCGTATTTTAAAGTCTTGGGCGGGGAATGAACATTTCTATTTAAGATCGCGAAATGATATTTAAAGAGTTTGTTTGGGTATTTGGTTTGGCTGATGATATAAAACAGTTTCATCAATTATGGCAGGTAACTAGCATTTCCCGTGATTTTATAAGAAACTATGGAATTCAAACCGATACAGCTGAAATTTTATCAAAAAAACTCCACCTACTGAGTTTTGATTTTAGGGCACAAATATTTGCTAATAAAATAGTTCAATTTTTTTCAGAGGAATCTGCAAAAGTTAATTCAAACGAACGTCTTTTGGATAGCTCAGAAATAATTGAATTCTTAATAGGACTTGTAAAGTATCATGCTAACACGCAAAGTCGATCAGGTTTTACAAGTTCAATTTTAATGGCATCAGCCCTGACAGATGAAATAAACGAACAAATCGTTTTAGATTCAATGACAAAAAAATTAAAATGGCTGATTTAAAAGAATGGCAAAAAACTTACTTCAATTCAACTGTTCAGAAAAAACAAGCTAAGTTTTATCGACAGACATTATTACATGAACATGACGATCTTAACGAATTAAATGAGACAGAAAATGGAACATTTTTCACAGTGATTTTTGAGCCTGAAATCGCTTGAATTAACCAGCCTAGCCCGAGTTTACAAGATATTGAAAAAAAAATTTCCAAGTTACTTGCTATCATGCATTTAAATGTATGTTACTGTATTACCCTGAAAGAAAATTGTGCATTTCAAACAGCTCTGCAAGCTGTT
>JACDGH010000223.1 GCA_013815395.1 Parachlamydiaceae bacterium | reverse complement strand
GCTTTATCCAATAGCCTCAACATGTCTAAACTTGAACATTTAATTTATCTTACGTAGATTTTAGTGATTCAGCGATCAATGTAATCGCTACCAGCAATTACTTAAATCTAAGAAATCCCGCCCCCAAATCTTCCCGAGAACCTGATTAATTTGGCATTTGTTTATTATCAAATATTTATTTGTTGTTTTTTTTGAATAATAATATGAGTGCGGATAAAAACCATTTAAAAATTTGATAAGATGTATTATGAATATGATGATTTGTTAGACAGTTCTATTAAGTCTCCAGTTAAGTAAAAATATATAATGAAAAAGGGCGGGTTTTTTAACCCGCCCTTATGCATTCTAGATCTTATGTGCAAATTCATTCACGAATAGTGTAAAAATATGCATTTTAAGAAATTATTTTTATTTTTTCTCTGGATCGATAATTTCAACATCCGCTTCTTCAATGTCCTCTGGGTGACCATGCGCGTTACTGCCGCTATGCTGCTGTCCACCTTGTTGATGACCTTGATGATCGCCATGATTGTCGAAACCGCCACCTTGCTGTTGATGGGCATGTTGAGACTGTTCTTCGCCCATTCCAGCTGCAGTACCAGCTCCCGCAGCCTTAGACATTGCTTCGCCAATGCGCTGCATATGCGTTTCTAATTCGCCTTTAGTAGCTTTGATACGTGCAATATCTTTGCTTTCTAGAGCTTTTTTAACAGCGTCAATTTTTTCTTGAACATCATCAACAACTTCTTTTGGCAATTTATCGCGATATTCATTCAAAGACTTAGAGGCGCGGAATGAAAGAGAATCGGCTTCATTGATAGCTTCAACTTCTTCACGACGCTGTTTGTCTTCTTCAGCATGCAATTCAGCATCTTTTAACATACGCTTGATATCTTCTTCTTTTAAGCCAGAAGAAGCTTCGATGCGAATCTTTTGTTCTTTGCCGCTAGCTGTATCCTTAGCGGAAACATGCAAAATACCATCAGCATCGATGTTGAAGGCAACTTCAATTTGTGGCATGCCACGAGGAGCTGGTGGAATATCACTTAAATCAAAACGTCCCACTTCCTTATTGTCGTTAGCCATCTTACGTTCCCCTTGGAGAACGCGGATAGTCACGGCAGGTTGGTTATCGGCAGCTGTTGAGAATGTTTGTTTTTTCTGCGTTGGGATAGTTGTATTGCGTTCGACCAAAGGAGTCATGACGCCACCCATGGTTTCGATACCTAGAGTCAATGGAGTGACATCAAGCAATAGAACATCTTTAACTGTACCTGCAAGAACACCACCTTGAATAGCAGCACCCACAGCCACAACTTCATCCGGGTTCACTCCTTTATGTCCTTCTTTGCCGAAGATGGTTTTAACCATTTCTTGCACAGCAGGCATACGAGTCATCCCGCCAACGAGAATGACTTCGCCAACACTGTCTTTATCCATTCCAGCATCCTTAAGAGCTTTGATGCAAGGTTCGCGCGTGCGCTCTAGAAGGTCATGAGTTAAGCTTTCGAGCTTGGCGCGTGTAAGCGTAAGTGAAAGGTGTTTTGGGCCAGAAGCATCCATGGTGATAAATGGCTGATTGATCTCGGTTGTCATAGTGCCCGAGAGTTCAATTTTAGCTTTTTCTGCAGCATCGCGGAGACGCTGAAGAGCCATTTTATCATTATGCAGATCGATGCCTTGCTCTTTTTTAAAGGTATCGAGGATCCAGTTTAGGATAGCATTGTCAAAATCATCGCCGCCAAGATGTGTATCACCATTAGTGGAAAGTACTTCAAAGACGCCATCGCCAATTTCTAAGATAGAGATATCAAAAGTACCGCCGCCTAAGTCGAATACTGCAATTTTCTTATCTGTATGTTGCTTATCCATTCCATAAGCTAATGCAGCAGCAGTTGGCTCAGGAATAATTCTTTTCACATCTAATCCAGCAATACGTCCAGCATCCTTTGTGGATTGGCGTTGGGAGTCGTTGAAGTAGGCAGGTACAGTAATAACGGCTTCGGTGACTTTTTCTCCAAGATAAGCTTCAGCAGTTTCTTTCATTTTGACAAGAATAATGGCAGCAACTTCTTCGGGAGTAACTATTTTACCTTGAATTTCAAAAACAGCATCGCCTTTACTATTGGCTACAACTTTATAAGGCACCGTTTTAATTTCGGAGGCAACTTCGGAGAACTTACGCCCAATGAAGCGCTTCGAAGATGTAATCGTGTTTTCTGGATTGGTCACAGCCTGACGTTTAGCTGGAACGCCTACAATGCGCTCGCTGCCTTTAAATGCCACGACTGACGGCGTGGTGCGGCCACCTTCTGCAGAGGCGATTACTTTAGGAACTCCACCTTCCATTACAGAGACGCAGGAGTTTGTAGTTCCCAAATCAATACCAATGATTTTTCCCTTTTTGGGGCTATCATTTTTTTGATTATCACTCATATTTCCCTCAAGTGGTGTCTAAAGACACCGGTTAGTTTTTTTGATTATTCAATTGTTTCATTCTGATCTGTTTCATTTTCTTCAGTCGGCGATTTTGATACTTTAACGCGCGCCGGCCGGATGACTCGATTATTGCTGCCTATTTTATAACCTTTAAGAGTTTCATTGATCACAGTGTTTGGAGGGACATCTTTACTGATAACCACTTCGACGGCTTCATGAGAATGAGGATCAAAAGGTTTACCTTCGGAATCAAAGGAAGTTACCCCATTATTTGTGAGCACATCTTTAAATTGGGTGAGGATCATTTGGAATCCAATGGCCCAATGTTTGACTTCATCGGACATCTGTTGGGTATATTTTAACGCATTTTCCATGTGGTCGATAGGATTGAGGAAGTCGACAATCACATTTTCCAAAGCGTACTGGATAGTTTCCTGTTTTTCTTTTTGCAATCTTTTACGAGAGTTTTCGGATTCAGCTAGGACACGAAGATATTTATCTTTAAATTCAGCGACTTCGTTTTTTAGTTTTTCCAGTTCAATATCTGTGATGGTCACGTTTTTTGGCTCACGTTTTGGTTCAGAGGCTATTTTATTCTCTTCGGCATGAGTTTGTTTTTTTTCATGCGATTTTTTATCTGAATCAGATACCGGAGCTTCTGCTCCATTGATAGCAGCTTCTTGATCCTTGGTAAATGTCGGATCTTGCGAATGATCTTTATCGTGATCATGTTTATGAGAGTTTTTCATAGATTTATCTCCTAAAGTGGAAAGTTGTAAAATTTACGCCTTCCTCATTCATTCATTCATTTATTTTCAATCTGTAAATGGGAAGTCGGAGTAATCAAAGGCACGTGCTGTTTTTTATTATCAAGTTCATCATATTTAGGTTGACGCATCGTGATTTTGTACTTGTATAGGTTATTTGTTAATGCTTCGCTGATATTTTCTGAAAAATTATTCAATATTTCAAAAAGTTGGTTATAGGGCATGCGTGTAGGGCCTAATAATCCAACAGCGCCAACAGTTTGCTTGTTGACATGATAAGGTATGGCTACCACGCTGCAGTTGGGCTGAGCATAAGTAGAGTAGGCAATCAAATCGTCACCGATCCAATATTTAAGGGTGTCAAGTGAGCGGCATTCTTTTAGTAATAGCCGCATTCCGTGGGTGTTTTCGAAAAGAGCCAGGCTATTTGCTAAAAAGGAAGCTTCTTGAAATTCAGGATAATGTAGTAATTGAGAAAAACCTGTGCGGTAGATCTCCTGGATGGTGAAGTTGGAATAATTAACGATGTACCGCACCATAAGTTCATTGTGGAATCCAAGAGCCACTTCCTCTTCATCTTTCGTTAAATGCTCAGGTTTGCCGCCGATGCCGGTAATGCGCCATTGGCAATATTCTTCGATGCGATTCAACGATAAATTACTGAGTTTGTGAGAGGAATGCAGTATTTCAGTTAGAACTTCGCCGAAATCAGTAATTAATACGCATAAGTAACGGGAATGATCGATTGCTACTAGTTTACTGCCAATAATAAAATCTTGATCAAAACGAGGTGCTGACATGAAGGCTGCACATTGGGTGATATTGGCAAGCTTTTCAGTGGCACTTTGCAAAAAAGCTGTGATTTCCCGCGTCTCGCAGGTGCGTAAGTTTGAAAATACAGTGGATTCTCGGGGAGTGTGAGAAATATTATTATAGCAATGTTCAGCATAGAGACGATAGGCTTTATCAGTAGGAACGCGCCCGCCGGAAGTGTGTTGCTGTTGGAGATAGCCATCGCCTTCTAGATTGGTAAAATAGTTGCGAATCGTGGCTGAGCTAAGATCTTTAAAACCGCATTCTTTCAGCGTGTTTGAACCTACAGGTTTTCCCGTTTTTAAAAAATGTTCAATCAACCCGAGTAGCACTTTGCGCTCTCGATCTTGCTTGTTGGATTTTTTAATGACTGGTTTAAGAGCTCGCACTTTTATCTCCTTGATAGATGTTACTATAAGGAAATGTGAGAATAGATGTCAATAAAATTTGGCAGTTAGGTAACTTGACTGCTAGAAAGTAATTTGATCTTTCAATAACACAGGCAAGATGTTCACAATTGAAGGACTCCATGACAGCCCTTTTGTATAAACAACCTGCGCAGCGATGTGACAAGCGATAATAGCTTTTTTATGGTGTTCGGGAATTTCGTTGAGCATAGAGTCTTGAAAATAATTTCGCAATGTAGGTAAGCAATAGTTTAAATAGCAGCGAGTGAGAGGGTTTTCTGGATCATTATCCCAAGGAATAGTTTCTAGATAATCCAATAGTTGGTAAGTAAATTGATTAATCCCTTCCGAAATG
>JACDGH010000222.1 GCA_013815395.1 Parachlamydiaceae bacterium | reverse complement strand
GTCATTGCTATGCTTAGCTGTGCACGCATCGGAGCTATTCACACTGTTATTTTTGGCGGATTTTCATCAGACGCTTTAAAGGATCGAATTTTAGATGCTGAAGTCAACCTTGTGATTACGGCCGATGGAGGATTTCGTCGAGGCTCTATTACCCCTCTAAAATGCGCAGTAGATGAAGCTCTAATTAGCTGTCCAAATGTTCAAACGGTCATTGTTGTCAATCATGCCGATATGCCCATCAGTATGATGCCAGGTCGCGACTTTTGGTATGCTTCTTTGATGGAGGGCACTTCTGAAATCTGTGCCCCGGAAATTATGGATGCTGAGGATCGACTTTTTATTCTCTATACTTCAGGTACCACAGGCAAACCTAAAGGAATTGTGCACACTTGTGGTGGTTATATGGTAGGAGCAACCTTGACTACAAAATGGGTCTTTGATATAAAACCTGACGATGTTTATTGGTGTACAGCTGATGTAGGGTGGATTACAGGCCACACTTATGTAGTGTATGGTCCATTATCTAACGGCATGACCCAATTCCTTTATGAAGGAGCCCCTGATTGGCCGCAACGAAACCGATATTGGAACTTAATTGAAAAGTATAGCATAACCATATTGTACACAGCCCCCACGGCCATCCGGACTTTCATGAAATGGGGTACGGAATGGTTAGAAAAACACGATTTGTCATCTTTGCGATTATTAGGATCTGTAGGTGAACCTATCAATCCGGAAGCCTGGAATTGGTATCACAAGCACGTAGGCTCTGAAAAGTGTCCTATTGTCGATACATGGTGGCAAACAGAAACTGGCAGCATCATGATCTCGCCAATTCCTGGAATGACTCCCTTAAAGCCAGGCAGTGCCACAAGACCTTTACCGGGAATTGACGCGGCTGTACTTAATCCTGATGGTACGAATACTTCATCCGGACTACTCGCCATTACATCTCCATGGCCTTCGATGCTGCGAGGGATCCATAATGATCCTCAACGTTTTGAACAGACCTACTGGAGTAAATGGCAAGGAAAATTCTACTTTACTGGCGATGGGGCTACACTTGATGAAGAAGGATATTATTGGATCACAGGCCGTTCTGACGATGTGATTAAAGTTTCTGGACATCGCCTTGGATCAGCAGAAATTGAAAGTGCCTTTGTGGACTATCCAAGTGTTGCCGAAGCAGCGGTCATTGGTATTGAAGATGCCATTAAAGGACATGCCATTGTAGCTTTTGTATCAGTTAAAGAAGGGATTCCGGCAGATAAAGCGCTCGAAGACATATTAAAACGTCATGTAGTTAAAAAAATAGGCGCCTTAGCCAGACCTGAAAGGATTATCTTTATTTGCGAATTACCTAAAACACGCAGTGGTAAAATCATGCGCAGACTTCTAAGAGACATTGCTGAAGGCCATGTTTTAGGTGACACCACAACTTTATCTGATCCCTCGGTTATTAATGATATCAAGAACCATTACCAAGACTGAAGAGGGACTTAGCGAAACTAAGTGTAAAAGATGTGTCAGTTGAATAAGCAGGAGGAACTCAGGCCTTCAGTTGCCTTTTCAGGGCTGACAAGGAATGGCAGAAAATAGATAATTTACCTTTGGCGAAGCCTTTGGAATGCGGCAGCTCCTGCTGCGACCATTTATTCAGGAGATCAATTGTAGCAAAATAGAATGGTTTTGCAATAAGTTTTTTAGTCTCTGATTCCTTTATTATATGCTAGGGGGCTTAGAGTGATCTCCTGAATTAAAGGGCGCAGCAGGAGCTGACGCACTCCAAAGGCTTCGCCAAAGGCAAATGACCTTCCTACAGTTGCCCTTCCAGGGCTGCCTCCGCGCTTAGGCTCGTTTAGAGCCGCACTGCCAACACTTTAGTCACACCCAGTCACGCTTTCTTAAAATTATTGAGTTTCATTTTAATCTCAAAAGCGATATATTGAATGGCAATTTATAAAAAATTACATTGTATTATCAAACTAAAAAAATACACATTATATATGTCCCTTTAAAGACTTACCTAAAATTTATTTATAATTTATAAAATCTTAATACTTGCTTGTTAATTTCATATTTTAAAGTTTGGGCGGTATTTTCTGAGGCAATTTAGAGTTACGCCAATCAATGATATTTTTACAAAACGAGTTGGGAGTTTATTATGTCAAATGGATCAATTAATGCGACAAATTCAAACATAACCTTAAATCTTCCTTTATTTAATGAAATCACTAATGCATACACTCAAGTTAAAGACGATCCCATCTTATTTGTTGCAGATGTTATAGGCACCTCTTCTGGTTACCCTAACCTAGGAGGATGCTATAAAAACCCTCTAGATTGCCTCTTTAATTATTCTGTTAATTTTTGTGCGGATTTTAACTATAAGCTGCTATCGACAATATCATCCACATTCAAAACCACTATCAATAATGCTGCCACATACTTGCATCCCACTTTAAACGCCAGCTTAAATGATAAAATATATCCGTTGATAAAACCAATATATGACCCACTAGAATTTTTTACTACCATCGGTGGAAAATCTTCGTCAGAGATTCCCCAGATTAACCTTCTAGAGTTAGCTCCTCATGTTATGTTCTTTTATTTTACCACAAAAAAAATGAAAAATAATGTGGTTGGCGTATTTGATTCTTTTACTAAGCTTTTTAAGGGGGTATTTGGAAAATGGACCCATGAAACACATTTAACAGACTTCGAAAGCACAAAAAAAGATAGATACCGAATGTCAGTAAAGATTTTTCGTAGATATACCTTTTTCGAACTTAGTGAGGATATTATTTTTCAATCAATCTTTGCTGCTACTTGGGGTGGGCTGGCTTTTTTGACTCAAAGGGGCATAGGGAATGCTATCGCAGAGACCACCGACAGCATTGCAGCCCAGCATGCCCTCACATTGCTTACAGCAATTATAGCTCTCTCCCACTTTGTGCCATTAAATAATCATTGGAAGTGCTCAACTCAATCGCAGAATTTTTTGTCGCAAAACCTTCCTTCTTTTGAAATGAACAAATATCCACCCATACTTACAACTGCTCCAAAAAAAATGACAGAAACTAAATTCGATATTAATAAGTATAATCCAATACGACTTCAAGAAATACGTAAAGGCATTGACGAAAATTGCAATAATTCAAAAAAAAATAGCTACTCACCCTTTTACAGTGATCATCAATGAACTTTCAAAAAATTAGTTTTAATGAAAAAGTATTTGTCCATGATCCAAAATTTGACATTTGTTTGGGTCCAAAAAGAAATCATGCAGAATGTATTTCTATCCTTCACAATTCTATTAGAACAAAAACACAAACAATCAATGCCACTGCTCAATCCGTTATAAATACCACCGCCCAAGCCCTCTTAACAGGCTTCTACGTCACTCCTAAAGCAATCATCACCCCACCTCCTCTTTTAATACCGCCTCAATTTGTCCTAGACACTACTAAAAATATATCTCAAACCGCTATCAAAGTAATAACTAACGTTAACGTAGTTCATTCAGAAGATTCTCTTAAAAAATTATCATACAATTTTACAGCCTCCCTCTTATCCAAAGCCTTTCAAAACCCTACATTATTTTTACCTCTTTTCCTCATCCCACTTGTATTGTGGCGTCTCTATACCTTTAAAGAAATACAGGAAAACAATATCCATATCAATATAGCTGCAACCGAAGAAAAAAAAACCTATCAGATATCTATCGGTAAAAATAACACTGCAATATGCACGGCTTTTGAAGTTGCCGCAGGACGACCTATAGGCAATCCGGATTCTAAGTTCTTTAAAGCCTCCCTAATAAAACCTTCTCCTTTTCTTTTAAAAAGAAAACACAAAGACAATTATACGATTGTAAACATCAATGTTAAAGAATCTGCTCCTAATGAATCTTTAAAAAATGGACCTGTCACTTTTACCATTCCATTTTCCAATACAGGGGCTGTAAATATTAACCACCTCCCCCAAAATTGCAAAAAAAACAAACCTAGGGGCGAGGTGAAACAAGATGATGAAAGCAACTGGACTTTTCACGATGTAACTATCGATCTTTATCCTTCTAGGGTACCAGAAAAACCGCTTTATATTAAAATTCCACTCTACTCTGATAACCCTAAATCATCACCTGCTGTTGAATTCATCCATATTCAACAAGTTTGAATCAAGTTTACATAAAATATCAAAATACATATAACTTCGATACTTGACTTTATGCATAATTGTTTGCATTCTGTATTCTGAAGAAAGTTCATTACCTTGTTATACATAGGTCGAAAAATACACACAATCGTACAATCAAATTGTTATTCAAAATTATGAGGAATTATGAAAATGCGTCTCGCTAATTGGTTTAATGCTTTAAATTTTATTGCCTATTTATTTGGCACCGCCGTATATGGCGATTACCAGAGTCAAACATCTCAAGACCGCCTTCTAAATGAAATTTTTTTTCATGATAAGCGTAATGGTGTTTTTGTTGATATTGGGGCTTACGATGGAAAAGTAATCAGCAATACTTATTTTTATGAAAAAAATCTTGGATGGACAGGTATATGCATAGAACCTCTTCCTGATGCTTACGAGAAATTGCACATGAATCGCTCATGCGTAACAGTTAATTGTGCGGTTGGTGCTAAAAACGAGATGATTTCATTTTTAGAAATCAAAAGTAAAAATTTTCCAGAATTAGCAAGCAGCGACATGCGATATCAAACTAGCGAAACTTTAAAAAATATAGAGGCTGTTCTTGATAAATATGAGGGTGAGTACACTAT
>JACDGH010000011.1:15057-22288 GCA_013815395.1 Parachlamydiaceae bacterium | reverse complement strand
TTCGATGATGACGTTAGTATGTGCTAGGTCACAGTGATCATGAACCGCCGTATACGGTTCCGTACGTACGGTGGTGTGAGAGGACGGGAGCGAAAGCTCCCTCCTACTCGATCCTTCTTTTTTAGCTATAATGATAATGGATTTGGACACCATTATTATCTTCAGAATATTTTTTATTTTTTATTTCAATTATCTTGTCTGTAAGAAGATCCCAAGTAAGTTCAATTCCGGCTTTTTGAAACTCTTTGAGATTTCGTACATTTGTCTCAAGTATATTTATTTTAGCACGTTCCATAGCAGTAATTTGATTTAGAGAAAATTTTATGCCTGCCTTTTTTAGGGCCATAAGTTCATCCTTTATACAGCCAATGATTCTTTTTTGCGTTGAAGGAAGTATTTTAAATTGCTCGAAAGGAAAATCGATGCCTGCTTGTTGAATTTTAACAAGATCTTCGGCGCGTTCAAACATGAAGTTAATTTCAGCAGGTGTAAAGGAAAAAAAATGTTTCCAAGTGTACCTAACATCGATTTTGCTAAGTGCAGCAATTGTTTTGCCATTATCAATAATTGCTATAATTAAAGCTTCATTATGATCATTTAATTGATCCAAGGGAAATTCATAACCTGCATTAATGAGAGCAATTAAATTGTAATAACCCAAACTAAGCGTCCAAATCATTTTTTCTGAAAATGAACACAAATGATTTGAAGTGATATTTAGACCGGCTTTTATTAGCACAGGTAAATTGAAGGCTTGTGAAATTGCTTTAATTTTTGTTTTACTAAGACTTAATAATTGATTGTTAGAAAATAATATTCCAGCTTCTTCAAGAAATTTAAAATTAGATTTTGATTCTTTTAGATATTCAAAAGTTTCACTATCCAAATCAAAAAGGGATTTTTGTGGATCGTAAGATGAAGATGCACAAGCATATGTGGCTGGATGGGTATATCTAGTATCAAAAGACATAAATTTCTCTCATATATAAATGGTTTATGATCTACTAATATGTATTAAGGCAATTCAGGGGTCTCATCCTGCTTTATTGACCGACCCTTGAAGGGATTTTTTAGTGCAAAGCACTAACCTTTGTGCTAGCATGAGATTACTTCGCTCAGAAATAAACTCACGCTAGTCGGGCACTAGACTGCAGCTAAAATTTTATCAAATTCTGATTTATATTCATCGAGCTTGCTTCTCATTTCCAAAGCATATTTTTTTAAATTCTTAGAAGTAAGGTTTTCAATATCTTCCTGCTTTCTGCCAGTTCCAAAGAAGCCTGTGGAGACTTCATAGGACTGTAAAAGACGAGCCTTTTCCAGCAGGATTTGAAGTTTATCAACCGATGTAACATTTTCTGGGGTAGAAATTGGCGTAGCTAGAAGATGCGATTCTACCAAAGCTATGAATGTGTTAATTTCATTTTTTGCATGATCGACAAAGTATTTATTGACTAGAGCGGCACGTTCTAGATTAGTGTTTTCATAAGCAATTAGATCAGCTAAAGGCTGATTATCCTTTTTTATTAAGATCGAGATTTTTTCTTCAAGTTCATTTGTAGAAGCTACAAAAGCTTTGATGGCTTCAGAATCATTAAAAGGTAAATCTACTCTTTCACTAATTCTTGGGATATGGGCTATCAAGTAATCTAACTGATCGCATAATTGAAATTGATAGTTTTTCTCCCATGTCTTCATTTTATCAGATGCATTTTTCAAGATACCATCTAGCTTACTTTCAGAATTTCGTAGATCGTTTAAAACCTCTAATTTGAGATCATAAATTCTATTCCATTCATCACAATAGCGTTCGAAAATTTCCAGACTATCACCTTTACTAAATATAGCGTCTGCATCCTTTAGTTGTTGAATATGGTTGGCATACTCTTTTGCAATATTATTAAAACCCTTAGCAGATAAGAAAGCTTGATTTTCAATTTCCGAGGATAGCTCACGTTGATTGCAGCGTTTGTCTGTATCTAAAAAAATATTTAGAGCTTCGTAGGTCGCTTGAAGAGGGTAATTTAATGAAAATTCACCCATATCTTTCATTAACGTCTCTGCAAAGAAGCTGATGTCCCAGAGTGAATCTCCGTTTGTTTTTGCCTCAATAGCTTTCGATTTAATCAACTCACTTATTAACTCAAGAGCAGCCTCTAAATGTTTAATTTTTTCAAGGCAAACATTTGAGTGATTAGGATCGGTAATTTGTTCTACAGACACTTTTAAGTCTTCAAGTTTTTCATTAAAAATGCTATTCAAATCGCGATACACATCCCTGACATTTTTAAAGTCTTGGTTCAGTTCTTCGATCAAATTTTCAAAATTTTTATCCATATTCTGAAGTTTTGCTGACATTTCATTTTTTATGGCAAACAAATCAAAAGGGGCTTCGGGAATAGCTGGAGTTTCTTTTATAGGAGTTAGAAATACTAATGGATCGTTCGTATCTGTTTCAGTTTTCACAAGCTCTGAAGCTTGATTTGTATCGATATTATCGTTAGGCCCAATTACGGTTTCTTCAAGCGTATTGACAATAACATCAGAAGCATGTTCTAGGGTAGCTTCTGTAGGGCCAACAACGACTTCTTCAGTTCCATCTAAACTCTTATCTTCGGTTTGAGATGCTATAACTGTAGTCCCTTGTGCATTGGTTTTTTGATTTTCGTGACTTAATTTTTCATTCTCTGTTTGTTCAAAAACTGCAAGTTCTTTTTCACAGTTTTGGATGGTCTCTTGAGCTATTTTAGCATAAACTTCGACGCTGTTCTGTGTGAGTTCATCCGGTAAAGAGATGTTACCAATTTTTGCTAATAAATTTTTAATGAGAGAAAGTTGTTCTTTAACATTGTCAGTTTTGGTTTGTTGGCGCAGTCCATTTCTTAATTGGATGAGTTTTTTCTCGAATTTTTGAATTTCATCAAAAGTTGTTGTGGCATGAGCGACAACCGAACGTGCGGTTTTAATTTCAGCAAGCATTTGAGGTCTTTGCCAGGTTCTTTGCTCTCGCCTTTCGAGATCGTTAATAAAGCTATTTAGTTGACGGGGAGAGCCGGTTATGCCTACATTTGATTTAGAATAGTACTCTGCATATGCATCATGCACTTTAATAGATGTTTTTTGCATGCGGCCAGAGCGTTGTTGATCCCACTGGAAATTCATCGGAGTGATACAACGTGCATTCCAGCAAGGGTAGCTATGTGGGTTATGAGGGTAATGATTTATTGGATAATAGTCTCTGCGCTTAGTTGAAAAGCACAAATCATCCAGCACATTTAAAGCAAGAATAGGAAGTATAAAACTCATAATGACCTCGATAAGGGTAAACTGTTAAAGAAAAACCGAGAATAGAATGGCTCTATTAAGAAAATATAAAGAATGTGTAAATTTTTGGCAAATCATCGAGGAGTAAGTTCTAAAATATTCGAAATGGTGTTTAATTGTTTCATTTCTTTACCAATGACCGCATAAATCTTTTCGGGATGGATTGCATTAACCAAGCGGCAAAGATTATCACAATGTAGAATGATAAATTTGACTTCATGGATAGATGAGAGTAATTCCACAAATTCATTGTCCGGCTTGGTATCAATTAAATAAACAAGGAGATCGCAATCGGTATTTCGGCTTAATTTGCGTATAGCGGCAAATGCGGAAGAGGTCATTCCAGACTCGCCGGATAGCCCTAAAAGGGTGTATTTGCGTCCTTGGAGAGCAGATTGCAAAGCATAGAGGTGCTCATCATCAAAAACCTTATTAACGACATCATTTTCTAAGAGGCGTCTTGCCAATTCTGATAAAGTAATGCGGGCACATCCTAAACGTTCGATGGCCATACCTGCGGCTACATTTGAGAGTTTTACGGCTTCATCGATGGGCAATCCGCTTGCAATAGCGCAAGTCAACATGGCAAGCACTGTATCACCGGCACCTGTTACATCCTTAACTTCCTTCACTTTTACGGGAAAATCTTCGCGCTTTCCATTGGAATGAAATAGCGAAATGCCAGATTCAGAACGAGTGATCATTAAGGATTGGGCTTGAGCAATCTTTAGAATTTTTTCAGCAACAGTATCTAAATCTGTATTAGCGGCGAATCCACTTGCTGCATAAGCTTCAGATAAGTTAGGTTTAATGATAGTGGTTCCACTGTATTTGGTGAAGTCATTTCCTTTAGGATCGGCAATGATAGGAATATGAAGATTGTTAGCCTGCTCAATAACGGCAGTCAATAGCGTGCGCGATAAAAATCCTTTACCATAATCTGAAATAGCCACCACGGAAACACCTTCGAGCAATTCAGGTAACTTTTCAATGATTTCTTGTTCTAGCATCTCAGGGATGGCTGTGACCTGTTCGTGATCGACGCGGACAATTTGTTGATTTTCAGCGATAATTCGGTTTTTTACAGGTGTCTTCAAATTATTTTGAACGACTAAGCCTTTAACATCGATTTTTTCGGCAATTAGAGCTTGTCTTAAAGTTTCTCCAGCAGGATCTTGGCCGATGCGTCCTACTGCCACAACTTCTGCTCCCATCGAAATTAAGTTGAGCATGACGTTACCGGCTCCGCCGGGACGGCTCTCTTCATGGGTCACTTGAATTACAGCAACGGGGGCTTCTGGTGATATTCTACGAGCCTTTCCGATGGTGTAGGTGTCGAGCATTAAATCGCCGATCACCAAAACTTTGCGGCTACACAATCGGCTAAATGTTCCTGTCAATCTTACCATAATTTTCCGGGGGTAAGGTAGTCGCGAATGTATTCTACAATTGCATCTTCCAAAGGCATACAGATGGCTTGATCTTTTAATACTGCACTCGTTTTCTGCATATTGGCACAAGTATAATTCTGATATTTATCTAAAAGATCATTAGGCATATCAATGTATTGAATGTTTACCGGTATTTCAATCGCTTTAAATACAGCATGAGCTACCTCGTTCCATGAGCCTGCAACACCCGTGCCAATATTATAAATACCCGAAGCCTCGTTTTCTAAAAAAGCACATGTCATACGCGCAACATCTTTGACGTAAATAAAATCACGCTTTTGCTCTCCATCAGCAAAATTGGAAGGAGAGGATGATTTAAACAGTTTGATTGAGCCTTCTTTACGTGCCGTTGGCAGAATGTGAGTGATCGCGGAGGCCATTCTTCCTTTATGTCCCTCATTTGGACCAAAGACATTGAAATATTTTAAGCCCACGACTTTGCCTAGAACGCCTTGATTCTTGAGCCATAAATCAAATAAGTGTTTGGAAAAACCATACATATTCAAAGGGGCGAGCATTTCTAATTGGCTTTCATCATCGGTAAATCCCAAAGATCCATCACCATAAGTGGCTGCGGAGGAAGCATAAATAAATCGATGGTTGTTAGTAAGAGCATATTCAGCTAGGCGTATACTAAAACGGTAATTGTTTTCTAGAAGGTAGTTGGCATCGGTTTCGATAGTGCTGGTGCAGGCGCCAAGATGAATGAAAGCTTCGATGACATCTTCTCGCCCTTTTAACCATTCAAAAAAATTAGGTTTGCTTACTACATCTAAAATGCGTTTGCCAACCAGGTTTTTCCATTTTGCGGTTTGTCCCAATTCATCGACAACAACGATATTGAAAATGTTTTGATCGTTGAGGTGACGAATCACACCGGATCCAATAAATCCTGCACCACCTGTGACGACAATCAATTGATCATCATAAAGTTTCATGGAAAAACCTAGATTTTTAAATTTGTTCAATTCTCTAAAAATTACATTTATCGCTTGACTTTGCCCATTCTACCATTTTTCGCTTCATTTCGATAGTATAAAGTTGAACCTTGTTTCAATTAAAAGTGTGAACAGAATATGTTGGAAATGTTCTAAGATGGAATTCTATAGAAAATATTTACAAATGTTTCCTTTGGATTTCTTTGGCTAGAACCGCGGAATATCTCGGAATGTTAATTAGCAGATTTAGTCAAAACTAACTTGGCAGAATTAGAGTGGATTTGTTGTTCAGGATGTTTTAATTTCTTCCCAAAGCTTTTTTTGATCTTCTTGAAGCTTAGCATCTCTATATGTCAAATCTGCTATTTTTAAGATTATTTCTTCGCTTTTAGCCGAATTATTTCTTATCTCGTGTTCTAATTGAGCTTTTGCGACAAATATATTTCGTCTTACATTTGATATTTCGAAAATAATCTTTTCTTTCGGATGTCCTTTGCTATAGGGAGGTCTTGAAGTATTATGGAGAACTGCTAAACCTCCTGCAAAGCCCCCAAGGACCCCCCATAATTTTGCTACGGAACGAGTACATTCTATAATCTCGGATTTTGATGAACCCCTGCAATCATTTGTTATTATAGCTTGTTGGGTAAGGTGCACGACATAAACAACAGACAAGGCTAAAGGTAAAAGCATAATCCCCTTAGTTATCCGGTTTGCATTGTGAGGAAATTTAAATTGATTAAATTGTAGGGTCGTTAATCTATGTGAAATGAAATTACGCATACTTAATCCTTAAATTTTAGTGATATTTAATAACAAAATATTATACTTAAAAAATAAAAAAAAATCAACTTATAAATTTTTTATAAATTTTTTAAATTTTCAGGATTTAAACTCTTGCCTTTGGCATATTGTCAATTGTGTCTTCTACTAAAATGTTTGCTAATAAAAAAGTTAGTGCCTACTAATTGACATTCCGCGGTTTTAGTCAAGACACCCAATAAAGACACATAATTCTTCTTGCATAAGGATATTATATATTTTAATATAAAGGGGGGATTTTCAATCTACTCCAAATAAGGAGCGCCGAAATGGATATCAATGCAGCTTTTCAATGGGAATGTCAACCCGAAGCAGAGGCGTTAATCTTAAAATTTTTAGACACCGCTTGTAGCGAGAATACCTTTATTGCTTCGCTTTCTCAAGATCTTCTCAAATTTACAAGTACACGTCTTTTTGATTGGCTTGATCATATTGTCATTGGCAATTCTCAGTTAATAGAGAAAGAACTTGGGAGTAGCGGTTTTATTTCCGAACATGCCACTCCGACCTATCGCATTTATCACCATCCTAGAGCGCAATTGCCACGTGTAGTGATGCGTGATCAAAGTGGGCCAACACTTGATCTTGCTATATCCGTAGATAGTATTGCCGATTTTTTAATGGTCAGAGGGTTGTCAGGATTGATAGAAGGATCTGCTTTAAGTAAATACCGCCGTTGTTTCGTTTCGACGGATA